>JAFGXK010000179.1 GCA_016936695.1 Bacteroidales bacterium
AATCGCCCATTTCACCTTCAATTTCTGCCTTGGGGGTCAGGGCTGCAACCGAGTCGATTACAATTATATCGAGAGCGCCCGAGCGGATCAGGTTGTCAGTTATTTCGAGGGCCTGTTCCCCGTTGTCGGGCTGGGATATTAGGAGGTTTTCAATGTCGACTCCCAGTTTTTCGGCATAGTTTCTGTCGAAGGTGTGTTCGGCATCAATGATGGCTGCAATGCCTCCGTTTTTCTGTGCTTCGGCTATGGCATGGATTGCCAGTGTTGTTTTTCCGGAAGCTTCCGGTCCGTATATTTCGATAACCCGTCCCCTTGGATAGCCTCCGATACCCAGTGCTGCATCGAGGGCTATTGATCCCGAAGGTATTATCTGGACATTTTCAATGGCATGGTCGCCAAGTTTCATAATGGTTCCCTTGCCGAAATCCTTTTCGATTTTACCTATTGTAACTTCAAGCGCTTTCAGCTTATCCTTACTGATTTCCTTTCTTTCGTTGCTCATATTGGTTTTAATTACTGGTATAATTTGAATATCTGTTCCGAATGATTTTTTGTGTCAACCTTTGAGATTATTTTCTCTATTTTCCCTTTTTCGTCTATGATGAAAGTGGTCCTGACAATTCCTAAAAAGCTTTTCCCGTACATTTTTTTCTCCTGATAAACCCCGTAATCGTTCACTATTTTCCTTGAAGTGTCGGCTACAAGGGGGAAGGGGAGGGAATATTTATCTGCAAATCCCTTGTGCGATTTTTCGCTGTCGGCACTGACTCCCACCACTGCAAATCCCTTATTCAGGAATTCTTCGTGGCTGTCGCGCAGACTGCATGCCTCTGCAGTACATCCCGATGTATTATCCTTGGGATAAAAATAAAGAACCAGCTTTCTGCCGGCGAAATCGCTGAGCCTAACTGTACGGCCTTCCTGGTCAACTCCTTCGAACCACGGGGCCGACATGCCTTCTTTAAGTTTCATCATGATACTATGAATTTTGTAATTAGGGTTAAATTTACGAAGTTTGAACAGTTTTCTGATTATAAGGTAAAAATTGTTATTAACATGAAATTTTCAGGTTGAGAATTCGATTTTGCCCGGAAGGCTTGAGACAGTGATTGAGACAATGAGGTTTGACAATTAATAATATTGATGGGTATCAGATTAAAATACAGCCGTTTGGTTTGGGTGGTTTCACTTGCGGTCGTTGTCATCCAGGGTATGATTTATTCTCAGGACATGGGTCTCAGGCCTTCGAGGCAGACAGCAATGGATTATTTCAGCAGGGGAGAATTCGGGAAAGCTCTAGGTGAATTTGAGGCTTTACTGGAAATATATTCTTTTCCTCTTTACAAATATTATTCAGGAGTCTGCCTTGTCAATCTGAAAAGTGATCCTGTAAGGTCGGCGGATTATCTTAGGGAAGCAATCGAAGGCTCTACCGGTACGGATATCATTTCTGATGATGCCTGGTTTTACCTTGGCAGGGCAAATCAGCTTGCGGCAAGATTTGACGATGCCATAATGTCGTATGACATATTCAGGGAAAAGGCTGGAAATAAAAAGGCAAGGGAAATGAAGATTCCCGGATATATTAAAGAATGCAATGAAAGCAGAGGCAGTCTTTCCGTTCCGGAAGTAAATGCCAAGGCAGCCCTTTCTGCTCCGTATGCTGAAAAGCACGCCGGTAATTTTGTTGAGAAGCAGCCCCCGCTGAAGAAGGAAGTTCCGGCCGAATACGACAGGGTACTGTCTGAAGCCATGAAGTACCAGGTGAAGGCCGATTCGCTTAATGCGATTGCTTCGTACTATAGGAATCAGGTTGATGCCCTTGCTCCTTCACAACAGAAAGCCGCGGAAGGCAGGGCAGCGGAAACTGAAGCTCTGGCTCGTAATTATCAAAGGATTGCCGATGAGAAGTTTGGTCAGGCCGGTATTCATCCGGTTGATGAGAATACTCTGGAGCGTAAGCAGGAAAAGACTCATCAGGAACAGACTGCCCGGATAGTGGTTTCGCTTTTCAGTATTGAGAGTGATCCGGAAAAATATAGCAGCCAGGTTATCCCCATTGATCCGGCGATGCCGGCAGGTCTTGTCTACCGGATACAGATGGGTGTGTTCAGCAAACCTGTCGATCAGTCTTTTTTCAGGGGGATTATGCCCGTTTACGGTTACAGTGTGCCGGGCACCTCTTCTACAAGGTATTTTGCAGGCATGTTCCGCAGAATAGAAGATGCCGAAAGATCGTTGGGCACATTAAGGCAGATGGGTTTCAGGGATTCCTTTCTGACGGCCGTTTTTGACGGCAAAACGGTTTCGCTTGAACGAGCTCTTCTTATGGAGGAGGATTGGAGTGGCAGGTCTCTTAAGGAACCGGAAGCACAACCTATAGCCGGACCGGCTGAACCTGCGACACTATCGTTCAGGGTTGAGATCGCAAGATCAGACGAGCCGCTGACGGAGGAGACTGTTGGTAATTACAGGACCCTGGCGGGAAGCCGGGGACTTGAAATAATTCAGGCTGATGGCGATACCCTGATATATCTGATAGGAAAATTTATTACTTTTGAAAGCGCTTTCGATTATACCGACCTGCTTCAGCGCAACGGTTACAGTGAGGCAAGAGTTGTGGCATATGCGGGAAGCAGGGAGATACCATTGGATACGGCAAGGAAACTATTTGAGAAATAGCGATGAAGGAGAAAACATTACGCAGGAGCGACAGGCTGGGGAGCGGGGATGAAATACATTCGCTTATCCTGTTCAATGATGAAGTTAATACTTTCGACCATGTGATAAGGTCGCTGGTTGAGGTGTGCGGGCACGATCCGGTTCAGGCTGAACAGTGTGCCCTGATTGTTCATCTCAAGGGCAGCTGCGATATTAAACTTGGAATCAGAGAAGTGCTTGTGGCTATGAGCAGGTCGCTTAATTCAAAGGGGCTGAACACCCGCGTACAAAATCTATAATATACTATAACCCCTTTAACCGGGACTATTCCCTGTGAAAAATTCTGAACAGGGCACGATCTACAAATCCGAACAATAATAAAGCTGTCATTGCATAGGGTAACCATTCCGGAATAGTGATTCCTGGAATTGTGATTACCGGGATCCTGATATCTGAAAGACCTTGGAGCAGAGATACTGGCCGGCTTATATATTCAGCCATACTGGAGAATACAGTCCCTGAAGCCTGTGAAGGCATAAGGGCTGCGACTGCAATCAGGACCGAAATTACTATGGCAGATATAACAGGCACCCTGTTCCGCTTTAGGAAGCCTTCTTTCTCCGGTACTTTCTCAATCCTGATCCTGGTCAGGGTTTTGGATACGAATCCTTCCGGGGCTTTCTCTATCGATTCGCGATTGAGATACCTCTCCAGAAGCCTGTCGTCATTTATTTCATTTATGTTCATGGCAGAAAAACATTTTTCATTTCAGCCTTTCTTATTATACCGGCCATCTTTTGTCTTGCCCTGAAGAGCTTTACCTTCAGGTTGGTCTTGTTGATACCGGTTATCTTCGAAATTTCATCAGCCTGCAATTCATTATAATAATATAGTGTGATCAATCCTCTTTCATCTTCAGGTAAATTCTGAAGGGCAAAATTAATCAAAGCGTTTTTATACTCAACGGCAGCCTCCTCCTCATTTTCGGTTGTCGACAGGAAATCTACCGCATCGGCCGGAAATTCTTCTAGCGACAGGACCTTGCCTTTTCGTGTCCTGACCAGTGAGACGGCTGTGTTATAGACTATCCTGTAGAGCCATGTGGCAAAACTGCTTTTCATCCTGAAATCACTCAGCGATTTGTAAGCCTTGAGAAAAGCATCCTGGGCAATTTCCTCGGCTTCTTCCCTGTTCCCGCAAATCCTGAAGGCAAGGTTAAATGCCTTGTCCTTATGCGCCTCGACAAGGCAGGAGAATGCATTTACATTTCCTGCAAGAACCTTTTCGATGTAGTATTTGTCGCTTCCTGGTTCCATTCCGGATATTTGACGCATAAAGTTACGGTTTGGTTACCGGAATTGCCTGTTTTTATCTCTGCTTTTTTTAAGACTTAAGCCTGGTAAATAAACAGTAAAGGCAAAAGGAAGTATATGTCTGTTTCAGATGCACAGTGAATAATGCCATCACTGTTCCCCTACATCACGATAGATTTGAGTATTGCCTGATATCCTGCGGCATTTCTTATTGGTTTAATACCTGTTGAATTTCCCGTCAATGATCACCTCCTTCACTGCTTCCAGATATCCGAACCCATTAAGCATGTCGGGCAACAAGTAACTGCCTTCCACCCATTCGTTCCACGCATTTATAGTGATCAGTCTGGGCTGTTCGGGGTGGCTGTCAGCATAATTTTTCGATTTGGCGAGCAGGGTTGCGAAACTTTGGGGAGTGTTGTGG
>JAFGXK010000019.1 GCA_016936695.1 Bacteroidales bacterium
ATCGTCGTACAGGCTCAGTCCGATCAGGATTTTGAACTCATCCTTTGCATTTTCAAGGTCTACCTGGCGGTTTTCATAATCCGACCTGGCGGTTGCAAGGTTCAGTTCAGCCTGGAAACCTTCCTCGCGGGCTGATATGCCGGCGTCGACCTTGTTTTTTATTATTTCATAGCTCTTCTGCATATTATCGAATGCCTGACGGGCTATTTCGTAACTCTGCTGCTGCTGGTACACATAGTAAAATGCCTGTGAGACTCCTCTTTCGAGCGACAGGAGCTGGACTGCATAGCTTATCTGGGAGTTTTCGAGAGCCAGTTCAAGTTCCCTGAGCTGGAGCTTAGTCCTGTTGTAGGTAAAGAGCGGCTGGTCAAGATTGAGTGACAGGCTATTGCTGAATCCTTTCGTTGTGGAGTTGCTGTACTCGCTGTATGAATCCCTGTATCCGAATCTGTTGATAAGTGATAGCCTTGCATCGGTGAACACTATCGGCTGCGAAATTGTGAAAAGTCCGAAGCTTTCAGTTGTTTTCACTGAATTCCATTTGGAGATCAGTTCATTGAACGACCTGTTCTGACTGTATCCGATAGGATTTACCGACAGGGAGAACTGTGATTTCAGGGATGCGTTCTGGGCATTCAGGTTTTCCTGGCTCCTTATAAGGCTGAGCCTGGTCCTTTTCATTGAGGGGCTGTTTGATTCTGCTATCTGGAGAGACTGTTCGAGGGTAAGACCCTGCTGGGCCGGCGAGGACACACTTAAAGCTGCAAGAATGATCATAAGAGCCAGCCTTATGCCCGACGTTTTTACTTTATTTATACCTGGTTTCATAATTTATTGACTATCATATAATAAACAGTTAACCTCATTCAATCTGCCCTTACCCATTTCACGGCATCACCAATAACCACCCTGCCGGCCGACTGGTTTGTCATTTCCACCCTGGCCGTATCGGATGAGATATAATATCGGCCGAGCAGGTTCCAGCCGGGTTCGGCATTTTCAAAATCAATGGAAATATCTTCGGTGCCTTCGTCGTGGTATATTCTGTAATGCATATCCTTGTAAAGGTTATCGCCTCGCGATGCGTCTCCCGGAGGAGGCGGCGCCCCTCCGCCTGAGCGGACAACCATCCTGTCGGCGGATTTTCCAATGTAGCAATATATGTCGTAGTAATCCGCTTTCGTGATGGGAGTACGCCAGGTCACCAGTTTTTCACCCCGCGAACCGCGGGTAAATACCGACGACCGGATGTATTTGCCATAGTAGGATGACATCACTCCCGCCTGCCAGTATTGCGGCGCCCAGAACATATTGACCGGCTGGTAGGTATCGGACTGTCTTTTTTTGACTCCAAGCATCCTTTTCAGGGGGCTCATTACTGTGGAGTTGTCGGTTGAGAAACCGGGGTCCTCATTGTCAACCACTATTTCACCGGGTAACTCAAGGGGAGGAACTGAAGGAAGAAGTTCTTCCCCTGCGGAATAAGCGGTGTGATTTCTTGATTTCACTATGTTATCGATTGGGAGGACAATTTCGCCGGGAATGTTTTTCGCGAAAAGAGAGTTAGCTATCATCTCTCGCGGTTCGGCATCCAGAATAATGCTTATTTTTTTTGCTTCCGCAGGTCCTAGCACCACTATTCTTGAAATATCAGAGCCGGGTCCCTGGCCCTGCATCATTATGCTGTAACTTCCTCCACGGCCTGACCCCTCGTAGTAGCCGGTTATCTGTCGGCCGCTTTCTGCTGCCGTCCGGAAGGTCACATTGAATATCCCGGTAACCGGTTCGGGATTGGATGCCGTGAATGTTACAAGGAATCTTACCCTGTTGTCCACGATAATTTCACGGGACTGAAGGCCTGAAAAGATAAATCCGGGCTGATCCTTGCTGTTGAACCAGTCGTGTAGGTAGGGGTAGAACTCAAATCCGAACTGTTCTCTCATGTCGGTGTTAAGCTCAGTTACTTCGATGCTCCTGTACCGGTGACTTTCGAGATAAGCTGTGAACCAGTCGTTGAACTCATCGATGCCTGCCTTAGCCCTGAAGAGGTTGAAAAGGTAATCGCCCTTAAGGGTAAGTACGGTCCTTATGGTATCTCCTTTGGGATTCATAGCCAGGACATCCCTGAAGCTGGTGTTCCTCAGTACGAGGTTGGCCCTGTCATTCTCCTGCAGGTTCCCCGACATACCGCTGAACTGGGTCATTTCCGAAACCTGTTTCTGAAGATGGGATTCAAAAACAGCATTTATTACCGGGTATTCGGCTGAGTGGAAATTATTCCTGAAAAAATAGAAGTTCGGGCCGAGTCTGTATCGCACAGGCTCGGACAGCCTTTCCCCGTTAACGTACCTGGTCTTTACGCCGCTTATGAAAGCGTTCCTTGCAAAATCGTTGAACAGCCTTACCTGCAACTCCTTGTCGGTTATTACCTGGTTATTTCTGGTATTTCTGTTCTTCTGCCGGGTGAATCGTTTCTGGAATCCGGCATTATCGATCATCGACAGCTTCTCGGGGAGAAGAACCATTGAAGGCTGAAGTTCAGCCATTGTCTGAGTGCTCATCCGGGGAAAAGAATGGAACTGAACCGGGACTTCCACCAATTTAAGTGTGCTGAACGGATATTCGGCCGAGAAACTGGTTTCTAAATCCCTCATTATTCCCGACACAAGAAAACTGAGTGTGTCTTTTAATTCGGCCAGATCCTTCTTGTAATAATCGTGTCCGGGATAATAATAAGTTATATAAGTTACCGAGTCGACAGTAAGTGTGTCGGACCTGTAATTTCCTATTGCAAGTGAGAGTCCTGTGAGGGGTGAATCGGACGTTATAACATTGTTATAACCTTCTTTTTTCATGTTTCCCTGCGCAACCGGCATAAGGTCTTCCCTTGTCTTAACCTTTAAGGTAAATTCAGTAAAGTCGACCTTAAGTCTTGCAGGGTTTGAGGGGTAATAGTTAAGTCCCGGCACCGGGTACCAGTGCGATTCCGGTGTCAGCAGCACGTAATCTGGAGTAAGGAAGGCCTGTCTTTTATTTACATTCAGCATTGCCACCCTGTAAGGTGCTGTATTTACATTATCGTCGTTATCTGGAAAGCAGAATGTTTCATCGACTTTACCTGACCATGAAATACTTACACTGTCTTTTTCACCCGGGGCCAGCGGTTTAGGGGAATCGATCGCGATAATATGACCTGTCATTTTGTAATTCAGATCTTTACCTGACGAGCTTACCCTGCCGACCCTGAGGCCCGGATTCAGGGAAAACAGATAAGTATCGAGAGGCTGGGCGTTATTGTTTGTGAAATGAAGGTTAGCGGAAGCGCTGAAAGAATCGCCGAGATGTTCGAAATCGATCTCAGCCTTGCTGAGGCTTACAAAACTGCTGTTCTCAAATTTACTGTTGGTGTCGATTACAGTTCTTTTGTCGTTAAGGTCGGTCCTGTAAACCGACCATGTATTCCACGCGCAGAAGGCGGTTAAGGCGAGAAAAGCAACCATGAAGACTGCCGAAGCCGTTGTATGGACCCTGGATTGCGGAAGACGCTTAAAGAGCAGAATGGTTGCTAGAATGAGAGAAAGCCCCAGGAAGAACCAGGTTAGCCGCTGGTTCAGGATAAGCGACAGATTGTCGAATCCTGTAATGCCGGATTTGAATACGGGAAGGCCAAATGCCATGTAGTCGAAAATATATCCGAACCTGAAGTTCAGCCAGAACATATTGAGTGCCGCGATGCCGAGGAGTATCAGGAAAGTGATAGCCTGATTCCTGAGGAGCGACATCAGCATGAATGAAAGTCCGAGGCTGAAGATGATAGTCGGGATGCAAATAATTAAGAGGAACCAGAAGTACGAAGCCAGATCGATCGTCATGGTCTTCGAAATTATATTCATCAGAAGTCCGATAAGGAGTATAATGATATCGAGGCCGAGGAAAAGCCGGAGGACACCGGTGGTTTTGCCAATAATATACTCGAAGTTCGACATCGATCGTGTATAAAGGACCTCGTTGGTATCAACCTTTTTATCTCTTTTGAGGAAGTCGGAAGCAAGAAAGATCACAACAATGGCCTGACCGATATTCAGAAGATAGAGGTTAATGTGCGGGATCGAAGCAGGGAATGCGACTACCTGCCAGTCCTCTTCGCCGACAGGAGAGAAGATCCCGATATTCATGATCGTGAAGATAAAAAGGGCGCCAAGTGAAAACAGTCTGAAGAACCAGCTTCTCCTGAGTATCCTGGCTTCGTACCTTGCCACAGTTCTAATGTTGTGAAAGAGTTCCATCAGGTCAGTTCAGCCTTGAGTTTGTGTTCCATATAATACACATAGGAGTGTTCAATGTTGGGGATTATTGCAGTATGGCTGAAGGGAGGAGGATCATCTGAAACGATCTGTACTTCCCAGCCGCCGTCGACGGGTATGGTCGAGATGACATTGTACTTTTCCTTCGCCATGTCGTATTCCTGCTGTGAAAGGGTAAGCCGGAACACATGACCTTCAGCTTTCTTAACCAGGTTTTCCGGAGAACCTGAGAACACAACCTCACCGCGGTTTAGCAGTGTCATTGTCTGGCAGGTTGAGGAGATGTCACCGACGATATGAGTCGACAGAATTATTGTCACGTCGTTCTGGCTAAGCTCTGAAAGGATATTACGGAACCGGATTCTTTCATCGGGGTCAAGTCCGGTGGTTGGTTCATCCACAACAATGATCCCCGGGTTTCCTATCAGGGCCTGTGCTATTCCGAGCCTTCTTTTCATCCCCCCCGAGAGTCTGTTTGCCTGCCTGTCGCGAACTTCGAGCAGTCCGACCTGATCGAGGAGCCTGTCGACCTCGGCGATCCTGAGCTTTCTGTTCCTCAGGCCTGCAAGCGATCCCGAATAATCGAGGAATTCCCAGGTTTTAAGTGAAGTGAAGAAACGAAAGTCCTGGGGCAGGTAACCAAGCAGGCTGCGGTACTCCTTACGGATGGTCTGGATATCGCGGCCATCGGCAAGGACCACTCCTGAAGTCGGTTTCATAAGAGTCACAAGTATTCGCATCAGGCTTGACTTGCCTGCCCCGTTCGGTCCGAGAAGACCGAACATCCCTGTCCCGATCTCAAGATCGATGTCCTTGAGCGCATGATTTCCGTTTGAATAAATCATATTGAGGTTACGGATCTCGATCTTCATGTTTCAGGGTAGATTTGGTTGTCTTAGCAGAGCTTTGACGATATAAAGACGGCGAAAATTTCAAATATGACAGTAAAAGGTGAATTTTTAACGTCTTTTCTGTAAAATTATTAATTTGTCTGAATAAGACGGGTTTCGATTAATTAAGCGCAATCGAAACAAATTCATATTTTTGTACCTTAAGTTTACAAGGGGTGGCATATCATACAAACAAAAGAAAGATCATTAATGATCCGGTATACGGGTTCATAAGCATACCGGGCGATCTTATTTATGACATCATACAGCACCCGTGGGTTCAGCGCCTGAGGAACATTAGGCAGCTTGGCCTTACAAGCTTTGTTTACCCGGGCGCAAATCACAGCAGGTTCCAGCATTGTCTGGGTGCTATGTACCTGATGGACAATGCTCTGAAGACGCTCAGGAGCAAGGGAATCGATATCTCCCCGCTGGAAGAGGAGGCTGCCCTGATTACGATTCTCCTTCACGACATCGGTCATGGTCCTTTCTCCCATGCGCTGGAGAACTCTATTATCAGCTGCATCAGGCATGAGGACCTCTCTCTTCTGCTCATGGAGAGGCTCAATGACGAATTTGAGGGAAAGCTCAGCCTTGCAATCGAAATTTTCAAAGGCACTTACGGCAGGAAGTTCCTGCATGAGCTCATATCAGGGCAGATGGATATGGACAGACTCGATTACCTCAGGAGAGATTCATTTTTTACGGGTGTCATTGAAGGATCGGTAGGCTCCGACAGGATCATCAGGATGCTTAATGTCGTAAATGACAGTCTGGTGATGGATGAAAAGGGAATTTATTCCCTTGAAAAGTTCCTGATAGCCCGCAGACTAATGTATTGGCAGGTGTATATGCATAAGACAGTCCTTTCGTCGGAAAGTCTTCTGGTTAAAGTTCTTAAGCGAGCCAGGGAAGTGTCGCTTCAGGGAGTTGAGATTTTTGCCACTCCGGCACTGAAGTTTTTTCTCAGGAATAATATCGGTCCTGCCGATCTTGGACCCGGCGGTCTTTTTAGTCCGGGCATAATTGCTTCAAATTTCACCCGGCTTGATGATTCTGATATTCTTGCATCAGCAAAATACTGGGTTGACAGTTCTGACTTTATTCTGTCGGACCTGTCGCGGAGATTGCTGGGCAGAAACCTGCTTTCCGTCGAGCTTCAGAACGATCCCTTTCCTGCATCCAGGATCGGCGAGCTTACCGGCATGGCGGCCGGGTATCTGAAAATAAGTGTGGAACTGGCAGGATACTATGTCTTTTCAGGTACGGTGTCAAATCGCACCTATGCACCTGATTCCCCGGAGGTAATGATCCTTCTGAAAAATGGTTCAACGGCAGATATTACGGAAGTATCCGATATGTTTGAACACAGGCTGCTTTCGGAGCGTGTCACGAAGTATTATTTATGTTATCCCAAAGAGATAAAAAAACAGTAAGCAATATGGAATTTAATGCTGCTACCCTTGCCGGATTCCTGAAGGGTGAGATAGTGGGGGATCCGGAGGTCACGGTAAATACAATTGCAAAGATCGAGGAAGGTCACCCGGGTGCCCTCTCATTTCTTGCCAATCCAAAGTATGAGCAATACATCTACACTACAAAATCATCAATAGTCCTTGTAAACAGCGATTTTGTGCCGGGTGCGGAAATCGAAGCCACTTTGATAAAGGTTAAAAATGCCTATGAGTCCTTTGCCTCCCTTCTACAGCTTGTCGATCAGGCAAGGCCGGGTAAGAAGGGCATACATCCCACGGCAGTGATTGAGACGTCGGCAGTAATAGGGAAGGACGTTTATATTGGTGCCTTCGTGTACGTCGGTGAAAACTGCGTTGTAGAAGATGATTGTTCTCTTTATCCCAATGTTTATATTGGCGACAATACCAGGCTCGGGAAGAAATGCACGCTGAATCCGGGTGTGGTTATCTATCGCGACTGTATCCTGGGGAATAACTGCACAGTTCATGCAGGGAGCGTTATAGGGAGCGATGGTTTCGGATTTGCACCCCAGTCGGAAACTGAGTTCATGAAGATCCCTCAGCTGGGGAATGTTATACTTGAGGACAATGTGGAGATCGGGGCGAATGTTACAATCGACAGGGCCACAATGGGATCGACGATAATAAGAAGAGGAGTCAAGCTTGACAATCTCATCCAGGTCGGGCATAATGTGGAGATCGGAGAGAATACCGTAATGGCTGCCCAGACCGGTATTGCAGGCTCGACCAGGGTTGGAAGAAACTGCATGTTTGGCGGACAGGTCGGACTATCAGGCCATATTAAAGTGGCTGACGGCACGAAAATTGGTGCTCAGTCTGGTATCCCGGGCGATATTAAGAAGGAAAACTCAATACTCCTGGGTTATCCGGCGATAGATCACAGGGATTTCATGAGGTCATCCATTATTTTCAAGCGCCTTCCTGAACTGTACAGAAAGGTAGAGGACCTGGAAAAGCAGATAAGGCTTCTTAAGGAAGAATAATTTGAATGTTCGGTTTTTTTGATTTTTTTTGTACCCGCATGTAAATTCCATACGATTGATGAGTGAGAAACAGAGAACTCTTGGAAAGGAGGTAATCCTCAGCGGAAAAGGACTGCATACCGGGATTGAAGTAACCATTAAATTCAAACCGGCACCGGCAAATCACGGATACAAGTTCTGCAGGACAGATCTTCCCGGTATGCCAATTATAGATGCAATTGCCGAGAATGTGACGGACACTTCAAGAGGCACCACCCTGACCCAGAACGGGGCTTCGGTATCGACAATCGAGCATGTTCTGGCATCACTTCACGGATTAAGGGTCGACAATGCGTTGATAGAATTGAACGGACCTGAAGCTCCTATCATGGGAGGAGCAGCCTGGAAGTTCACCGAGGCTATCAGGGAAGCAGGTTTCAGGGAACTGAAGGAGGACCGCAACTATTACGTAATAAAACAGAAGATTACCTATTCGGATGAGGAAAGGGGAGTTGACCTGATCATATATCCCGACGATCATCTCAGCATTAATGTGCTTATTGACTACAACTCAAAGATACTTGGGAATCAGTATGCAATTCTCGATTCAATTGACGATTTTGAGGAGGAGATCAGCAAGAGCCGTACTTTCGTGTTTTTCCATGAGCTGGAGCCGCTTCACAGGATGGGGCTCATCAAAGGAGGCGATCTTGACAACGCCGTTGTTATTCTCGAAAAGGAGGTTGAACAGGAAGAGATCGACAGGATTGCCAGGATGTTCAACAGGCCGGGCATAACAAAGCATACTGCAGGTGTCCTTAACAATACCGAACTAAGATATCCGAATGAGCCGGCAAGGCATAAGCTTCTCGACATCATGGGCGACCTTGCGCTGGCAGGGCAGCCTCTGAAGGGTAAGGTTGTGGCAACACGCCCTGGCCATTTTGCAAATACCAGGCTCGCAAGACTGATAAGGCAGGAGATAAAAAAATCACAATCGAAACTTGACATTCCTGCCTACGATCCTTCGGAACCGCCTGTTTACACACTGGAAGACATTAAGAAGAGATTGCCTCACCGGCATCCCTTCCTGTTTGTTGATAAGATAATAGCCCTTGACGAAACATCGGTTGTCGGCATCAAGAATGTGACGTTCGATGAGCCGTTTTTCCTGGGTCATTTTCCTGACGAACCGGTGATGCCGGGTGTTCTTATTGTTGAAGCGCTGGCTCAGTGCGGAGGTATCCTCGTTTTGAGCGCCGTTGACGAACCAGAGAGGTATTCAACATATTTTCTTAAGATAGATAAGCTCAAATTCAAGCATAAAGTAGTGCCGGGCGACACAATGATTCTTAAGATGGAAATGATAGAGCCAATGAGGAGGGGAATAGTCATCATGTTTGGACACGCCTATGTGGGAAATCGTCTTGTTGCTGAAGGAGAGATGACGGCACAGGTGGTAAAAAACAAATAATCAGCATAATGGTTTCCAATTTAGCATATGTCAATCCAAGGGCCAGACTGGCGGACAACGTAACGGTGGAGCCGTTCGCCTATATAGATGCTTCCGTTGAAATAGGTGAAGGAACATGGATAGGCCCCAATGCTACTGTGCTTTTTGGCGCAAGGATAGGCAGGAATTGCAAGGTTTTTCCATCAGCGGTTATTTCTGGCATACCCCAGGATCTTAAATTCATGGGAGAGGACACAACCGCCGAGATCGGTGACGGAACCACAATAAGGGAAGCCGCAACTGTAAACCGTGGAACTGCTTCCGCCGGAAGGACAATTATAGGCGCCAATTGCCTGATCATGGCATATGCCCATGTCGGACACGACTGTATTGTTGGAGACAACTGTATTCTGGGCAACTCGTCAGGCCTGGCAGGCGAAGTGAAAGTTGACGACTGGGCCATACTCAGCGCGGGAACACTTGTGCACCAGTTTGCAAGGATCGGGGGACATGTAATTATCGGAGGCGGTTCAAAGGTCAGGACCGACGTTCCTCCCTTTATCAAGGCTGACCGGGACCCCTTGACTTATCTCGGGCTTAATACCGTTGGTCTTACAAGGCGAGGCTTTCAGAAAGAGAGGATCGACAATATTCACAACATTTACAGGGCTGTTTATCAGAACGGAATGAATGTCACCCAGGCTCTTGAATATATAGAAAAGGAATTCACTCCGTCAGCTGACCGCGATTACATAATTGATTTCATCCACAAATCGCAAAGAGGAATAATACGCGGCCCGCGTTAGCAGACTATTCCTTTTCCCATCCCTGTGCCCTTAGCTCCACCTCATTACCTTCGCCGGTAACCAGGAAGCATCCCTGCTCCTTACCTGTCATGTGACCTATCAGAGCGACGTCGGGTATTGTTTTAATTTTTTCCGCATGTTCCAGCGGTAAGGTAAACAGCAGCTCATAATCTTCCCCGCCGTTGAGGGCCGGAATCATGGGGTCAATATTAAACTCCTCCGCACTTTTCCATGTTTCATTATCGACCGGGATTCTATCGTGGTAGATCCTGCAGCCCGTGTCCGACAGTCTGCAAAGGTGAATCAGGTCAGAGGCAAGTCCGTCGGAAACATCAATCATGGAAGTCGGCAGTATATTGCCGGCTGCCAGATCCTTCAGAACCTTTTCGGGAAATTCCGGTTTCAGCTGGCGTTCAATAATGTATTCATAGCCTGACAGGTCGGGTTGGACCGGATTATCCTTATCATAAATCTTCCTTTCGCGTTCAAGGACCTGGAGTCCCATGTAGGAAGCTCCGAAACTTCCTGTTGCGCATATCAGGTCATTGGGTCTGGCGCCGTTTCTGCGAACTATACTATCGCGGCCGGCCCGTCCGATGGCAGTCACTCCGATTGTCATACCAGTAAGGGAGCTGGTCGTGTCTCCGCCAGCCAGGTCTGTCCTGTATCTCTTGCATGCAAGCCCGATGCCTTCGTAAAGTTCCTCTAGATGCTCAACCTTAAACCTTGTACTGATTCCAACAGCAATCAGAATCTGCTCCGGAGTACCATTCATGGCGTAAATATCGGAGATGGCTCTTATTACAGCCTTGTACCCAAGATGCTTAAGAGGTGTGTACACAAGGTTGAAGTGGATCCCTTCCAGCAGAAGATCGGTTGACACCAGTGTAAGTTCATTCCCGGAGTCGATGACCGCCGAGTCATCGCCTTTGCCTGTTACGGTGCTCTTGTTGTAAATTACCGTTTCCCGGGTGATGTGTTCAATAAGTCCGAACTTGCCGAACCGGCCGGCTGGTGTGTTACTGGTCTCAGGATCGCTCATAAATATGGTTTCTCTTTATCTGTACTTTAACGCTTATCAGGTATGGATGATGCGTCGTCCGAAAGGATTTATAGCCACTTCGGTAAGCTTAAAGTGCTGGTTGCCGAAGGGGATACCGATTATTGTAATATAAAGCAGGACTCCGAAGAATGCATGTGTCAGTGCAATCCAGATGCCGCCGCAAATAAGCCACAGCACGTTCATGAAAACATAAAGGCAGCCTGAGCCCCGTGGTTCCATCCTGCTTGTCCTGCCGAAAGGCCACAGTGACAATGATCCCATTTTGAGTGTCTGGAGACCGAAAGGGATACCTACGATTGTCAGCATGAGGATAAGGCTTCCTATAAAGTACTCAATTGCGATTATGATACCTCCAAATATAAGCCAGATGAGATTTCCCAGAATTTTCATTTCTTCAGGTTTTTATTCGAGAATTATGGTCTTGTCCTTTGGATACTTAACCGAATATGTCAGAATAATTTCCCTGGTTTCCTGAGGTTTGATTTCAAGGTTCCAGCTGACTTCCCCGGTCTGCCTGTTAAAATTACCGCCCGAAAGTTCTTCTGCTTCAACCTCTATACCGCTGTTGGATGACAGAGGTATCTGATCGTTGACGGTTATTTTTATCCGGGCAGACTTATTGTTCCGTACCGTGATCAGGAATGAATAGGTTTCCGTAAGGTTGGAGCCGAATGTCCTCCTGCTTGTATAGTCCTTTCTTTTTTCTCTTTTCACGAGTATGCTGTTGTCATTTCCGAGCGAAACGCTGAGGGTGTCCTTCAGCTGATTCACATTAAGGAATGATTTTCCCACGAAAGTGTTTTCAAAGTACAAGGTTGCTTCACCTCCGATAAGGTTTTGTTCAGCCCATCCGGAAATATTAGCGGTAAGGTAAGCAAGGGGTGAAAGCTTGGGAACTGTAACGTATTTGTATTCTGCCGGGGTGGTGGTGCGCTGGATCTCGACAGTCTGAACCTTGCCGTCCGGTTCTATTGTAAAGGGCGCCGCCACATCGAAGGATACAGTGGTTTCCCCGACGGTTTTTTCTATTGCTACCGGTGCCGCTTCAGCGTACTGATCCATTGCTTCCTGTGCGGCCATTACTGTCTCGTTTAATCTGGCATCTTCCCTCACTCCGGCTGACTTGGCACCCCTCATCATGACCCTTGGTTCGGGTGCCGGGATGTAATAGTCAATGAACCACGGATACAGAACAGGAATGTCGCCGGAAACCCATGGAGTGGCGTTTGAGAAACTAAGCTTTACATCCTTCCAGGTGACGCCTGTGTTCTGAAATACATTTGCCTTGTAGTAAATAGTAACCGGTTTGGTTATATTGTCAACCCTGATATCGTATGAAGGGTACCATCCGGCATTGTTAACCAAATAGCTGAATGCAAGTTTTCCTGAAACAGGTTTTTCAGCTGAAACGGTTACGGATATTTCGCCCGAGGGAAGCTGCTGTTTTCCGAATTTCTCGGAGATCTGCTTCTGGAGGGCCTCGATCTGTTTCTCGTAATCCTTGATGAGCCTTGTTTTCTTAAGTACAGTGGTCTTGACCTGTTCCATATTGCTGGTGTAGAGTTCCATCACAGTCTTAAGCTGTTCAACCGAAAATGTGGTTTCCTTTACAAGGATGGCTCTGTTGGCGACCAGAAAAGCCTCTTTCTCGCTCAGAACCGAGATTGCTGCCTTTTCATCCTCGACCTTGAGCTGCAAAGCTTCAATCTGGCTCCGGATGGTTTTCACTTCAGGAATTGCCTCGAGATTTTCAAGGTAGTTATTCCTGTGATTTACAGAAAGGATTGTGAAATCGCCGAATCCCTTTGCCTGGATGCTTCCCGGATCGATATACGGCGAGAGGGATCCGAGTTTAAGAATGGATGTTCCTGCTTGCAGATCGAAGCTGCCCTCGTGGTTCACCTGTGCCCTGTCGGGGTATACGGTAACATTTTTAATACCTGCCTTAATGTCTTTTTCTGTATCGGCAGACAAGTTAAGTGCCTGGGCCATTATCAGTATTAAGATTATTAACAATTTCTTCATTCCTTTTTTAATTAAGCACATAAAGTTACAACTTTCTGAAAAAAGTCCAATAACAATAATCAGGCCGTCTTTTGCCTGATTATTTGTTATCTGTTAAGTGTTAATCTGCAGTTTTTAATACTGATTATTGCCACGACTGTCACAAGTCTTCTGGTGTTCCCTTGATTTGTCAATGGGGAAAGTATTATTGTCTATCTGTTTTATTAAAAGTCATTTCATGGTCAGAAAGAATGGTTATTCTTCGAGATAAAGTTCCCAGTTAAATGTTTTACGGAAGTAATTTCCCCCGGATTTGTTTTTATCCTCCCATTCACCTTTTCCGGAATAAAAAGTTTTATTGTTCCCGCCTTTCACCATAAAATCGGGGTGTACCTGGGTTTCGGAAAAATTGAGTAACAATGTTGCCTGCTTTTCCCTTATGCGCTGTCGTTCTTCTGTCGATACTTTCCTGTTTTCGGGAAATTTACCGAACTCATCTACCAATATTGATCCTTCCCATCGAGCTCCCAGGTCACCTCTCTCATCTTCAGAAACAGGGCCGACCTGAATAACATCAGGCGGTCCCTCCGGTATATCGTCACCCCTCCAGTCAATTTTCAATGGTACAGGTGTGTATATAATTCCCTCGACTGATCCGTTTCCGGGATTCAGACTCAGCATGACCAGGCTGTTATACGCTGACGGCTTTGCTGTGGTTGCTGTGGATTGAAGATGATCCTGTGATGTTACTTTTTCAGCTCTGCCCTGTATTTCAAGTACTTTAAATTCTTTTACACGCAAACTGTTTCCAATTGCCCAGGGTTCACAGTCAATTCTTACTACTGAGGTTATTTCATATTTCTTATAAGTTTTGCTTCCCATATATTCCTGTTTTTCCTCTCTGTATTGAAGCAGCATATATGTGTCGAGTAAAAGTTTCAGATTTGTACTATTCAGTAAATAACCGTCCTCAGATTCATTTAAGGATACTTCTTCAAGAGGAACATTGGTAACTGAGCAATAGGCACTGATTTCTACTTTAGGTTCCTTTGGACGCAAAGGTGCACGGTAATAAAATTCAACCCTGTCGTTGTTCCCCAGCCAGAAAATTTTATAAGAGGCAATTCCCGGTATTGGGATTGGCCTTATTTCAGGATCATAGTTATTCCAGGCTGTTCCATCCAATATTTGACCGGCACTGCAACTGACAATAATTCTGTCTCCAGCCATAACAGTCGTGTCGGGCTTATACTCTTGGTTACTCTTATTGCGAAAATTATTAAGCGTAATTCTTGTAGTCTCACCAGGGCGAAGTACCTTTTTTTCTGCAATAATATTCACACTACCCGGAATATTCTGGCCAGACAAATTGAAAGAGCACAAAAAAGCAACAAGACACAGCAAATTCAAAAATTTAGTATTCATATGTATTGCTCCGGATTTAGATTTTCACGAACTCTACCCTGCGGTTGTTGGCCTTTCCCTCAGGGGTGGCGTTTGAGTCGAGAGGCCTGGCCTCACCCCAACCTTTTGAGGTCATACGGTTTTCATCAATACCCAATTCCTTCAGTGTGCTGACTACAGTTTCTGCACGCTGTTCCGAAAGAGTCTGGTTGAAAGCATCATCTCCGTCGCTGTCGGTATGGCCCTCAACACTGAAGTTAACCTCCGGATGTTCCTTCATCAGGGTGGCGATCTCATTGATTACACCCATTGACTCAGGCTTGAGTGTTGCCTTGTTCACATCGAACCGTATTCCGTTGGCAATGATCTTACCGTCTTGCATGAAGCGGTCATAATACTTGACTCCTCCTTCGGCGATACGGATATTTTTTATATAAAAATGGCTTTCATCACTTGAATGCAACGCACGTAAAGAAATACCGGTGGGATTAATACTGAGATGGGGGATGTTTATCAACCTTGTCTCATTGAGATATGCTTTCAACTGCCCTTTCGTATAGGCGACAGCCACATGAGCCCATTGATTGTTCACTTTCTCTCCTCCGGACAGTTTACTTGAGGCAGGACTAAACTCCATTCCGTCACCCCACACATCCAGATAGGCTCTCCCTTTAGGAGAACTCTGATTCTTCATATCATAGAGATAAACCGAGATGGCGTCATGAGGAATATATGCATCCAGCTCTATTGTAAAGATATCCGGAAGATAATCTGACTGAGGCTCTTTCATGTACGGGATGATTGTGGAACCATACTCCCTGAACATAATGACATTTTCACCGTCAAGGGCAGCTACCTCAATATTCCCGTCGTGCAGATCCCATCGCGAAGGAAACTCTCCGTTCTCCTCGCCTGTGAGATTATCTTCATAGATTACCCTGTCGCCCGGTACGAAGTCATACTTTGCCCAGTTAAGTGCTGGTCCTGATTGTTTTCCTGCCGATGATTCAGAGTCAGCTGTCTGGTTTACACCAGATTGTTTCCCTGTCTCTACTTCTTGTTCACTTTCCCCTGTTTTATCTTTATTTTTCTTCTTAAACAGTCCTCCTATACCTTCTTCCAGCTTATCGAAACCTTTGTCAATAGTTTTGTCAATACCTCTGTTAACCCTTCGCTCACCCTCCTGTTCCGTCTTTTTTACAGGATCCTTAACCTGGGCGTCAGCAACCTGATTGTAGCTGAAGAGAAGGCCGCCCATAATAAATAATGAAATGATTGCTTTCATGATCTCATCGTTTAGTTTGTATTTGTTCATTGTATTTATTTATTGCCTCGATTTTATTTCCGGCTCCGAGTTTTCTATATATCTTTTTCAAATGGTACTTTATAGTATTGGGTGATTTACCAAGTACATTGGCAATGCTGTTATTGGTAAGCCCCACCTTGATCAGAAGCAGTATTTTTTCCTCAGATGATGTTATGAGCGGATGATTTTTCATCTGGAAGATTACTTTTTGCTTATAAATTTCAACAAAATGCAAATACGGCATCCTACCCCAACGGGTAGTTTTGACTATTGACCGGGGGAAAATGTCAAATCAAAAAAATAATAAAGATGGAGAAGGTAATGTATCCGGAAGATTGTAATCGAGACACCTGAAAAGAGTTCAGGTGCTAATAGGCTGATCATTTCTGCATCTGAGAAGCGCCTGGATACGGTTTTTTACATCGAGTTTGAGATAGATATTCTTAATGTGAAATTTGACAGTATTTTCTGATATAAATAATTTTTTTGCGATTTCAGTATTTGAACATCCGATACCCAGATAGTACAGAATTTCACTTTCCCTGTCAGTCAGTCCCCACTTTTTGTACATCTCAGCGGGCTCAGCTTTAAGGCTGTCCTGTTCTTCACTGCCATTCAACTGTTCCTGCCGGATGATAAAGTGTTGGAGTTCGGCATAGATCTGATGTAACTTCTGGTTTTTACTTTTGATCCATAAGTGACCGGTTAAGATTATGGATAATCCCAGCAGAATCAATACCCCGATTATTAACCTTTGTACATGGATCCTGTTTTGCTTCAACAAATTAGCCTGTTCGAGTAATTTAATCTGTTGTTCTTTCAGCTCGGTCTCGTAACGGGTAAGGAGTTCTGTGACCTGTTTTCTTGATTCAGCCTGGTTTATCCTGTCATGAAGTCTGTTATAGGCTTCATAATATTCAAGAGCCTCCCTGAACTGCCCCTTCGCTTTATATATCTCATAATACCCCATCTTGATACCTCCCAGATCAGGTAGCCAGCTTGTATCGGATAATCCATGAGCTTTATTAATTGCCTCCAGAGCTTTATCATAATCTCCTGCAATCAGATAAGCTGAGGACAATCCTCTGAATGAAGTCATCAATCCGTAATTGTCATTTAACCTTTTATCGATTTCAATGCCTTTCAGCCTGAATTCAAGAGCTTCTTTCAATCTGTTTTGTTTTTCAAATACAGAAGCCAGATTTGAATAACCCGCGGACTCTCCTTTCAGATAATTATGGGCAACAGACAGGTCAATGAGCTGTTCATAATAGAATGCAGCAGAGTCTAAATTTTCTGACAGTTCAAAAAGGTAGGCAGTTTCATTATAAATATTTGCCACAACTTTATGATCTTTTATTCCTGGTATAAGATCCACTGCTTTGCTGCAATAGAAGCGGGCCTCATCGTACCTTTTCAATACTCTGAGCAATTGCGCTATGTTTCTTGCACCACGAGCTCTTCTTAGTGTATCGTCCGATTCCCTGACCTGTTTATAGGCTTCCAGGTACCAGAAAAAGGCAGAATCATGTTTCCCGGTATATTCATATGTTTTGCCCAGCCCTGTCTTGGCATCATTTTTTATCTCATTACCGGTAAAACTATCTGGAGATGAAATAACTCTTCTGAAATATGGCATTGCCAGGACATCAGAGCCCGACTGCATAAGGCTGTACCCGGTCTTATATTCCATTCTCATTCTGTCATCTTCATTTATAGACCTTGTCTGAGCGGCAATTATGGCTTTATATATTTCAGCTGCTTCGGCATGTTTCTCAATTGATGCCAGGGAATCAGCTGTCTTTTCAAGGAGTAAAAAATTACGGGATTCCTGCCCATAAATTGCCAGACAGGGAGATATTAAATAGATGGATAATATATATATAAATCTGTTCGTGTAAAAATCCTTATGACGATAAAAATAATTCTTAAATAAAAAAAATCCAAGCCGGGATTCCTTAAAATGATTTTTCCGTCAGAGAAGGGAGTTTTCACTGTTGTCAGCCACAGATTTTAATCACGAATATTTCATCATAACCTTGCCAGGCAAGCTCAGGAATGTATCTGTTTATTTCCTTTATTACCGGTTTACCGATAATTGCTGCCTCAATATGATTTTATTATCGGCTTACTTAAAGAAGGTACCAACTATTCCTTCGTTGATAATTCATGGTAACCGACAGTTCCGGGCGGCAGAAGAGCCTCCGTATGATTTGCCATCGGACATCCGGGGACAGGGCAGTTAATGATCTTATGTTCCTTGTTATCGGTGGGATGCCATCCCATAATAAGGTATAGGGCGTAGAATCCTATCACATAGGCAATCGGGATATGCCAGCCGTTTTTTATCCACTTTATAACATCGCGGCCTTCAGGAAATTTGTTTGTAATGGCTACGCCTGCCGATGATCCGAACCACACCATCGATCCGCCGAAACCAACTGCAAAGGCAAGAATCCCCCAGTCGTAGTGGCCCTGGTCGAGGCACAGCTTGGTGAGCGGGATATTATCAAAGACCGAAGAGAGGAATCCGAGGGCAAATGCTGTCCCCACGCTTGCGTTGGGAAGTTCTTCCACCGGCATCATTGAAGCACACATTACCAGGCAGAGAAGAAAAATGGTGCCTAGAATGGACCCGGGAACTTCTTTCCATGGTATTTTGATGATGAACGCTCCAAGGATTATTGCGATCCATACTCCGAGGGCGGGCATATCGTATAGGATATTTGACAGGATTGCTCCGACAAGTATCATGGCTACCACAGATATTCTAAGCCAGTCGATTCTTACTCCGGTTATGGCATCCTTCTGGATCACCTGGTATTTATGCTGCTGGTGCGAGCCGAACCATGCAAAGAAGGCAAAGGCGAATATTGCTGCAATGAAAGCATGCAGGACGTCGAAGGCACTTACACCGTCGATCCACATCATTGTTGTTGTGGTGTCGCCCACTACGCTCCCTGCTCCTCCTGCATTGCTTGCTGCGACAATGGCCGCGAGGTATCCGATATGCACCTTGTTCTTGAATACAACCAGGGCAATTGTGCCACCGATAAGCGCGGCTGCAATATTGTCGAGGAAAGCCGACATGATGAATACAAAAATAAGAAGCAGGAAAGGACCTTTCCAGTCATCGGGAAGATAATTCGGCAGTATATCGGGCACCTTCGATTCCTCGAAAATTTTCGACAGTATGGCAAAGCCCAGGAGAAGCCCAAGAAGGTTGAGGATGATTCCCCATTCTCCCTGACGCATTTCCTTGTCGAGGAATTGTTCGCCAAGGGGAAGTTCCCCGAACATGTGTTCCATGAAATGGAATCCCGGATCAAAGATCAGCTTGAATGTAAGGATGACTGATAGTCCGGTGACCGCCACCCAGAAAGTATGTTTATGAAACATGGCAACACCGAGAAGCGTCAGGCCAAATAAAATGAATTCAATTCTGACAGGCCCGATGGAGGGCACTTTGCCTGATGAGGCAAATGTCATCAGAGGAATTATCGAAAACAGAAAGAACAATAAGACCTTTTTGACAAAAGGATTTTGCGGTTTGAATTTACCAAAGGCCATGTATAATCAGTTTAATAAATGTGGGATTTTCAAGGCGACAAAAATAAACAAATATTAATATATTTCACTCTTTTAAAAGCTCGTAGTATGGCACAGTGTGTAATTCTGCAGTTGGCTGGTCCGCCATCGGGCATCCTGGTACCGGGAAGTTAATAATTTTATGCTCCTTATTATCTGCAGGCTCCCAGCCCATGGTCAGAAAAAGGGCAATTTCGAGGAGTATAAGCCCTAAGAAAATAAATTCAATGTGTATGGGCCCGATTGAATTGAACATATTAGTACAGGTCAGAGGTAAATCATTAAAGAATTTGAGGCTGCCAAATTATAATTATTTTGAATCCGATGTTATCAGTGGAAGACACTTAATAATAATTTTTGTCATAGAAGGTAATAGTCATTTTGGAGCAATTTTTATCACTTAAATCCTTAATTTTTCATAATTTTGCGTCCTTATTTAGATTAAATATAATTAAGGAAGATTTTTGAGTTTGAAAGATCAGAACAGTTAAAAATAAATAATGGCTATCTGCAATGATGTAAGGGATTGTAAATTTTTGTTGTCTTTACCCCCTTCCCAACCTTCCCCCAAAGGGGAAGGGGCTGGTAACCTTCTGCAGGACTCAGACAAAAATCTTGTCATGCTCACTTCCCAATTATCCTCTAAAAGTGCAGGCGTCTGCAATGGAGGATTCATTTCCCCCCTGGGGGAAAGAAGAAAGGGGGTAAGTGCAATTCGTCAGGAGGAAAGGGGGTAAGTGCAATTCACCAGGAAGGAAGGGGTATAAATAGAATACAATTGATTGGCAAGGGTGTTTATCTTTGCATTAAGAGGGAAAAGAAATAAAGCAATGTGATTAACAATTCCCATTTCACGATGTTAAACATGAGAGATTAAATTGCATTATACGGTTGTATGGAAAAAGACCAGGATGATATAATTAATGGTATCACGTCAGGAGAATACAAATACGGTTTCTTTACCGACATTGAAACGGAAAAGATACCAAAGGGTTTGAATGAGGATGTTGTACGCCTTATTTCGGAAAAGAAGGGAGAACCTGAGTGGCTTCTTGAATTCCGTCTTAAGTCGTTCCGGCACTGGCTTACACAGAAGATGCCGGATTGGGCGAACCTTAAGATTCCGCCTATTGATTATCAGGAAATAATATTTTACGCCGCCCCCAAGCAGAGGCCGGCTCTTGAGAGCCTTGACGACATAGATCCTGAACTGAAGAGGACTTTCGACAAGCTCGGGATTCCTCTTGAGGAACAGAAGCATCTTTCGGGCGTAGCTGTTGATGCGGTTATGGACAGTGTTTCAGTAAAGACCACCTTCAGGGAGACACTGGCGGAAATGGGGATTATTTTCTGTTCATTCAGTGAAGCCGTAAGGGAATATCCCGATCTTGTAAGAAGGTATATGGGAACGGTTGTGCCTTATACTGATAATTACTTTGCGTCGCTTAATTCGGCTGTATTCAGCGATGGTTCCTTCTGTTATATTCCCAAGGGAGTCCGGTGCCCGATGGAGCTGTCGACCTATTTCAGGATCAATGCAGCCAATACCGGCCAGTTTGAGCGGACTCTCCTTGTTGCCGATGAGGAAAGCTATGTAAGCTATCTCGAAGGCTGTACCGCACCGATGAGGGATGAGAATCAGCTTCATGCCGCGATTGTGGAGATAATAGCGGAGAAAAATGCCGAGGTGAAGTATTCGACTGTTCAGAACTGGTACCCGGGCGACAAGGAAGGACGGGGAGGGATATTTAATTTTGTCACCAAAAGAGGTATATGCAGAGGGGATAATTCAAAAATTTCATGGACGCAGGTTGAGACCGGATCGGCCATAACCTGGAAGTATCCTTCATGTATCCTCAGGGGAGATAATTCAACGGGCGAGTTTTATTCGGTGGCAGTTACAAACAATCATCAGCAGGCTGATACCGGCACAAAGATGATCCATATCGGGAAAAACACAAAGAGCACCATAGTATCGAAGGGAATATCGGCCGGGCACGGGCAGAACAGTTACAGGGGTCTTGTGAAGGTCCTGAAGAATGCCTCCAATGCCCGAAATTTTTCACAGTGTGATTCCCTGCTTCTTGGTGACAAGTGCGGGGCCCATACATTTCCTTACCTTGAGATCGACAATCAGAGTGCTATCGTTGAGCACGAAGCAACAACGTCGAAGATAGGGGAGGACCAGATATTTTACTGCAATCAGCGAGGCATATCGACAGAGGATGCAATTGGCCTTATAGTGAACGGTTATGCCAGGGAAGTGATAAACAAGCTTCCGATGGAGTTTGCAGTTGAGGCCCAGAAACTCCTTCAGATCAGTCTGGAAGGCAGTGTAGGTTAGTTCAATATTTAATGATTATATTCTGACATGCTTAGTATAAAAAACCTGGAAGCCGGCATAAACGGGAAGATGATCCTGAAAGGAATAAGCCTTGAGGTCAGGGCCGGTGAGATACATGCAATAATGGGTCCCAACGGATCGGGAAAGAGTACACTGGCTGCCGTTCTGGCAGGCAGGGATGTGGTTGAGATCAGAGGGGGATCGGTTACTTATCTGGGGAAGGATCTGTTGCAGATGGCTCCGGAGGACCGGTCGAAGGAAGGAATCTTCCTCGGGTTTCAGTATCCTATTGAGATACCGGGAGTCAGCATGGTAAATTTCATGAAGACTGCAGTTAATGAGCACCGTAAGCACAAGGGACTCGGACCTCTCTCCGCTTCTGATTTTCTTAAACTGATGAGGGAGAAGAAGGAACTGGTCGAAATTGATTCAAAGCTGGCGAACCGCTCCGTAAACGAAGGTTTCTCAGGCGGGGAGAAAAAGAAGAATGAAATTTTCCAGATGGCCATGCTCGAACCGCGGCTGGCGATTCTCGATGAAACAGATTCAGGCCTTGACATCGATGCACTCAGAATAGTGGCGAATGGAGTAAACAGGCTCAAGAAGCCGGATAATTCTTCGATAGTGATCACACATTACCAGAGGCTCCTCGATTATATTGTTCCTGATGTGGTGCATGTTCTGTACGACGGGCGGATAGTGAAAACAGCCGGAAAGGAACTGGCACTGGAACTTGAGGAGAAGGGCTATGACTGGATCAAGAAAGAAGTTGACAATCAGAATTGATATGAACGGACAATCAGAGGTATCGGAGTTTTTTTCAAAACTTTATTCTGAAAACATTTGCAGGATAGAGGAAGGGTCGACACCGTTTCTCAATTCTTTCAGGAAAGAAGCTTTTGAGAAATTTAACCTTCTTGGGGTGCCGACCAAAAAAATGGAGTCCTACAAGTATACAAACCTTGAGACCTGGTTCAGGCATGATTACCAGAGCTATTTCATTCCGGATGAATCTCATTTTCAGAAAGCCGAGGATTTCAGGTGCGATGTGACCAATCTGGATACTCACGGGATTGTTCTGATGAATGGTTTTTATCCGACCCTGAACGGTAAACTCAGGGAACTTCCCGGTGGGATCATTATCGGAAGCCTTAATGAGGCTGCAAGGAAGTATCCGTATCTTCTGGAGAAACACTACGGTAAATATGCGAAGAACGATTCGGACGGACTTATTCACCTGAATACGGCAATGGTTTCTGACGGTGTATTTATTTATGTGCCCCGGGGTACCGTTCCCTGTAAGCCGGTGCAGGTGGTAAATCTTGTCGATTCCGATCAGGATACGTTCAATCAGCACAGGAACCTGATAATAGTTGAGGACAATGCCCAATGTGCGGTTATTATATGTGATCATGCATTGTCGCCGCAGAGGTTTCTTACCAACGCTGTATCAGAGATATACGCCGGGGAAAACTCTTCTTTCGATCTTATCAGGGTTCAGAATGAACACAACAATGCCTGTAAGATCACACACACTTTCATTCATCAGGAGAGGAACAGCCATGCGACATCCAGCATAATAACACTTCACGGAGGCCTTGTGCGGAACAATACCTACCACCGTTTGGCAGGCGAGGGAGGTGAATGCAATTCATACGGTCTTTTCCTGGCTGATAAATGGCAGCATGTCGACAACTTTGTCAATGTGGAACACGCATCACCCAACTGCCACAGCAACCAGCTCTTCAAGGGCGTGCTTGATGACGTTTCCACAGGAGCATTCAACGGCAGGATCTTTGTCGCCCCGGATGCCCAGGGCACCATTGCCTATCAGAAGAATAACAACATATTGCTGACCGACGAAGCAAGAATGGACACCAAACCTCAGCTCGAGATCTATGCCGATGATGTGAAATGCAGCCACGGAGCAACTGTTGGGCAGCTCGACAATAATGCCCTGTTTTATATGCAGTCGAGAGGAATTGACAAACGTCAGGCTTTACTGATGCTTATGTTCGGGTTCGCCCATGAAGTGATCCAGAACATTAAGGTTGAGGCTCTGAAGGAAAGAATTGACGGACTGGTAATGCAGAGACTTAAGGGAGAATTGTCGCA
Organism: Bacteroidales bacterium; assembly: GCA_016936695.1. GTDB lineage: Bacteria > Bacteroidota > Bacteroidia > Bacteroidales > VadinHA17 > LD21. Next base: position 23,736 of record JAFGXK010000019.1, read on the forward strand.
ATGCGCTAGCTGTATGGTGAAATGCGTGTAATTAATGAAACGGGATGATTGATATTGATGTAGTTCGTTCAGATTTTCCGGTGCTTCAAAAAAAGGTATACGGCAAGCCGCTGATATACTTCGACAATGGCGCCACCACTCAGAAACCTCTTTGCGTTCTCGACGAGGTCAGGAAGGTCTATACCGATTACAACGGGAATGTTCACCGCGGTGTCCATGCAATGAGCGATCAGACCTCAGAGGCATACGAAGGGGCAAGAGAGAAGGTACGATCGTTCATCAATGCCGCCGGAAGGGAAGAGGTGGTGTTTACATCGGGAACCACGGGATCAATAAACGCAATTGCATATTCATTCGGCGAAAGGTATATAAACCAGGGCGATGAGATAATTGTGAGCGAAATGGAGCATCATGCCAACATCGTTCCCTGGCAGATCCTTTGCCAGCGCAAGGGATCCGTTCTGAAAGTTATACCCTTTAACGATCGGGGGGATCTGAATCTGGAAGAGTACCTTAAGCTGCTCTCACCGAAGACCAGAATAGTTGCGGTCACCCAGGTATCAAATGCTCTCGGTACTATTGTTCCTTTGAAGGAGATCATCGAACCGGCTCATGCAATGGGGATACCTGTTCTCGTTGATGGGGCTCAGGGAGTGCAGCACGGCTTTGCGGATGTCCAGTCGCTCGATTGTGATTTCTATGTTTTTTCAGGACATAAAATCTATGGTCCCACCGGAATCGGGGTGATGTATGGAAAGGAGAAATGGCTGTCCGGGCTGCCGCCTTACCAGGGCGGAGGCGATATGGTTGACAGGGTGACCTTCGAAAAGACCACATATAATGAACTACCTTTCAAATTCGAAGCGGGAACGATGAATTATGCCGGAGCCATCGGACTCGGAAGGGCTCTCGACTATGTGAAGGAACTTGGAAGGGATGAAATATCTGACAGGGAAAAGACCTTGCTGGCATATGCCACCGAAAGGCTTTCTTCAATACAAGGGTTGAGGATCTTCGGGCAGTCTGACAGAAAGATCTGTACGATATCTTTTCTTCTTGACAATATACACCAGTACGATACGGGAATGATCCTCGACAAGCTCGGGATCGCAGTCAGGACAGGCACTCATTGCGCCCAGCCGGTTATGGAACATTACGGTATAGAAGGCACCGTGAGGGCCTCTTTATGCTTTTACAACACAATCGGGGAGATCGATGCACTTGGCACGGGAATTGAAAAGGTGATCAGCATGTTTTCATGAATAAGGAGATGACGCTAAACGAGGTTCAGGATACTATAATAGATGAGTTTTCGGCTTTCGACGACTGGATGGACAAATACAATATTCTGATCGAGATGGGTAAGGAGCTGCCCCTTATCGATCCGAAGTTCAAGGTAAAGGATTACCTTATCGAGGGATGCCAGTCAAAGGTCTGGCTTTATCCTCAGTACGACGGCAAAGTTGTAACTTTCGCGGCCGACAGTGATGCAATAATTACAAAGGGGATTGTGGCATTGCTCATCAGGGTGCTTTCCGGCAGAACAACTGAAGAGATTATCATGGCCGACCTTTATTTTATCGACAGGATAGGGTTGCGGCAGAATCTCTCGCCGACACGATCCAACGGACTTTTGTCGATGCTGAGGCAGATGAAGCTTTATGCGATGGCATTTAAAGCAAAGGGCTCAGGGCAAAGGGCTCAGGGCGCAGGGCAGGAGTGAGGTGTGAGGCGTGAGGTGGGAGGTGTGAGGTGAAGACGGAAGACCGAAGACCGAAGACGGAAGAAAGAAGACAGAAGAGCGGAGAGCACAGAGCATGAACTAAGAACCTGCAACCAGTAACCAGTAACCAGCAACCAGCAACCAGCAACCAGCAACCAGCAACCAGCAACAAATTATGGATCCATCTGAACAGCTTGAAATAGAAACAAGAATAGCAGGAGTTCTCAAGAGCATTTTTGACCCTGAGATACCTGTTAACATATACGATCTTGGCCTTATATATAATGTTGAGATCGATGATGACCATGTGGCTCACATTACCATGACACTGACAGCGCCAAACTGTCCGATGGCCGACAGCCTGATTGAGGAAGTGAAGTACAAGGTATCGGGCACCAGGGGGGTGAAGGATTGTGACCTGAAGCTGACTTTCAATCCGCCATGGGATAAGAGTATGCTCAGCGATGAGGCGAAACTGGAGCTTGGATTCCTTTAATCTGCTGC
>JAFGXK010000180.1 GCA_016936695.1 Bacteroidales bacterium
ACGGTCCCGTAGTTCAATGGATAGAATGACAGATTCCGGTTCTGTTGGTTGAGAGTTCGAATCTCTCCGGGATCACAAAAGAAACATGGGTTTACTCAGGAATAATGCCCGATTCAGATTGCAGAGCCTTATTTTTTTTAGGGTTCGTAATCTAATAAGATCTTCAAAAACCTTCGGCGGCTTTTTATCAGATCCGACAGCTCCCTGAACATGTCAGGATTAACCTGTTCGGCCATGGGAAGAACCCACTTTTCAGTCTGATCGAGATAATCAGTTATTTTTTTGATTGAGTGTGTGTCGGTATGCAGATCGGTAAGATTTGATATTCTGTCGGCACATTTCAGGATTTTTGCCCTGACGGAACCATGTTCAAGAATTTTCCTGAGATACTCTTCCTTTGGCATATCATCGGGCCGGGTAACTTCTTTAACAAGCGCCAGGACATCATCAGCCTGTCCGTCGATAATTCTTATTTCGAATTCATTGGTATCGGGTACATCTTCGAGCAGGTCGTGGATGACGGATGCCTTAAGCAAAATGTGATCGTCGAAGAGCTTGTAATCGAGAAGTATCGCCATGGTTGCCATAGCGTGACGGAACTGGTTCCCTCCGACGCCTCTCTGTTTGCCTATCAGGGCTGTAGCTTTTACGATATAGGGAGCAAGAACAAGGCTTTTAATTTTTTCGGTTTCGGTCATACAACGGGTAATATTTGCAAGGAGTAAAAATAAAACAAAAATATTTTATGCGGCTTATTTTTTACTTGCCGCAAGATTTCTTTCAAATACACTTGATAAGATCAGTTCAAGAGTCTCTGAGAATCCCTATCATTTCCGTAACCGCTTCAGCATCTGCTACTTCTCCGATAGGAGACAATCCAGCGAGTGCTCTTGCAGCATTGAGGTCGTCGTCGGTTACATAATCTTTGCCGATTGCGATCAGATAAAGGATAGCCGATTTCAGGGTGTTTGCCTTTGTCCGGAATGAATGTGGGCTTGAACGGGCCGGGAAGATATGCACGTATCTCGTCTCGCTGTTGTAATATTTGAGTGTCCACCGGGAAGTGTCGGAAAGGATTATTATCCTGAAATCGTTGAATCCGGTGCCGGTCCATGCCATGAAATCGTTCCGTGAAACACGGCGATTGGTATCAAGAAACCCTGTTACCTCGGAAAAGATGTCCGCCAGAGAAAGATTTCCCCTATAGATGTCCATAACACAGGTACCGATATGCTTTATTTCCCTTGTCAGCTCTTTCAGGCGCGGATCATTTATTGGCATGGCATTGCTGACAGTAAAATTTCTAATAAGGGGAAGATAGTGTTTGAGCGGATTAAAGAGCAGGGGCCGGGGTATGAGGATGTCTGTTTCCATGATTATGCCGGTTTGGATTGATTCAAAGCCGCTTGCTTTCTTCAGATACACAGGATGTTTCACTGAGGATGCCGGCGGCAATTGATCCGTAATAAGATAAGAAAAAAACGGCTGATAACAAAATCCTTTTAAGTACCGCCGGTTTTCAAAGGAATAAGTTAACTTTAAGAACCCTAAACCCTGCTAAACCTGAAGCCATGCCAAACACATCAAGGGAAAACTTTCTGTTAACAGTAAATCACAGGCAGCCCGGGAGGGTTGTTGTGGATTTTGGATCCGCCCCCGTAACAGGCATTCATGCCGTGGTTGTCGAAAAACTGAGGGAATATTACGGACTTGAAAAGAAGCCTGTAAAGATTATCGAACCGTACCAGATGCTTGGCGAGGTTGACGAAGATCTGGTAAGGGCGATGAAAGTCGATGTTATAGGCTTTGGGGGAGAGAAGAACATGTTCGGGATCCCGAACCGCGACTGGAAACTGCACAGAACTTTCTGGGGACAGGAAGTGCTGCTTCCGGGAGAATTTAACTATACTTTCAATGAAAACGGTGATATGTTGATATATCCTGAAGGCGACACCTCAGTGCCTCCAAGTGCAATGATGCCCAAAACCGGATATTTCTTTGATGCAATCGAGCGACAGGGGCCTGTCGATGATTCAACCCTGAAAGCGGAGGACAATCTTGAAGAATTCGGCAGGGTAACAGACCGGGATCTTGAATTCTGGGAGGAACAGATTAAACGGGCTGAGGGATCAGGCAAAGCCGTGGTTGCAAATCTGGGCGGAACAGCCCTTGGGGATATTGCCCTGGTTCCGGCGGTCCAGTTGAAAAATCCGAAAGGAATACGCGGTGTGGCCGAATGGTACATGTCGACCCTGATTCGTGAAGATCTGGTGAGAGAGATATTTGACAGGCAGACAGACATTGCCGTCGAGAACCTGAAGGACTTTTACAGAGTGCTGGGCAACAGGATAGATGTTGTATATATATGCGGCGCCGATTTCGGTACCCAGAATTCAACATTTTGCTCACCCGAGGCTTTCGACAGCTTATGGGTACCTTACTACAAAAAGATGAATGACTGGATCCATCAGAACACCGGCTGGAAGACATTCAAGCATTCGTGCGGATCGGTAGTATCGCTTCTGGATCTTTTTATAAAGGCAGGATTTGATATAATAAACCCGGTGCAGATCAATGCGGAAGGGATGGATACTGCGATGCTGAAACACAGGTTTGGAGACAGGATTGTATTCTGGGGAGGAGGGGTCGACACCCAGGGTGCCTTTGCTTTCGGGACTCCCCGGCAGGTAAAGGACCAGGTAAAAAAGCAGGTCGGGATACTCTTCGAAAACGGAGGTTTTGTTTTCAATACAGTTCATAACATTCAGGCAAATGTTCCATTCGAAAATGTGGTTGCCATGCTTGAAGCCGGTGATGAGACAAGATGAACGATGGCAGAGACTAGGGGAGAGGGCCGCAAAAGCTCATTATTTCACTGGATTAGTTATGTTATAACAATGTTATAACGTCGTTATAACATTGTTATAACATGCGCAATTTGCTATTATTTTATTATGGAAACACAGAAATTTAACCTGAAATACCTTCTGTCCATCTGTCTCATTTCAGCAATGGGAGGATTGCTTTTCGGATACGACTGGGTTGTAATCGGAGGTGCAAAACCGTTTTATGAACCTTACTTCGGGATAAGCGGCAATCCTGCTATGCAGGGCTGGGCAATGAGCTGTGCACTGATAGGATGCCTGGCCGGCGCCGTTTTGTCGGGATGGCTTAGTGACAGGTTCGGAAGGAAACGGCTTCTTATTCTGGCAGCCCTGATATTCATTGTGGCTTCGCTCGGTACCGGGGGAGCGTCTTTATTTATCTGGTTTGTAATCTTCAGGATGGCAGGAGGAATAGGGATCGGTCTGGCATCTACTCTTTCGCCAATGTACATCGCCGAGGTTACCCCGGGACGTGTCAGGGGTGCGTTCGTCTCGATCAATCAGCTTACAATTGTGATCGGTATTCTTATGGCACAGATAATAAACTGGAGAATTGCCAGGCCTGTGCCGGCTGATTATACAATAACCGACATTCTTGCATCGTGGAATGGTCAGACGGGCTGGAGGTGGATGTTTTATGCCTGTTCTGTCCCGGCAGTGCTGTTCTTTCTGCTTATGTGGTTCGTCCCGGAGAGTCCGAGGTGGCTGTTAAAGACCGGCAGTGGAAAAAAGAATGCACACCGGATCCTTGCGAAAATCGGCGGCGCTCAGTTTGCCGATACTGAGCTGGTTTCAATTGAACAGAGCCTCGTCGGCGAAACCGGGCAGCCGGTAAAGCAAGCGCTCAGGGAGAAAGGTATAATCAAACTGCTTGTACTTGGCATCGTACTGGCGGTATTTCAGCAGTGGTGCGGGATAAACGTGATCTTCAACTATGCGCAGGAGGTGTTTGCTGATGCAGGTTACAGCGTTTCGGAGACTCTTTTCAATATCGTGATAACGGGAAGCGTGAACATGGCATTCACCTTTGTCGGTATGTTCACTGTCGACAGGCTGGGGAGAAAATCGCTGATGCTGTTCGGGGCAGGGGGACTGGCATGTATTTATGCAACAATAGGTCTGATGTACTATCTGAAGCTTCAGGGCCTGCCCTTGATGATTATGGTGGTTTCAGCCATCGCATGCTATGCAATGACTCTGGCTCCAGTGACCTGGGTGCTTCTTTCCGAGATCTTTCCAAACCGGATAAGAGGATTTGCGATGTCGGTGGGAACATTTGCCCTCTGGTCAGCCTGTTTCATCCTGACCTATACCTTCCCGCTGCTGAACAAGACACTTAAGGCCTCAGGGACTTTCTGGCTGTACGGACTGATATGTGTTCTGGGTTTCTGGTTCATCTTTAAGAAACTGCCGGAGACAAAGGGGAGGTCGCTGGAAGAGATAGAGAAAGGCATGAGGAGTGAGGTGTGAGGCGTTAGGAAGATGAGGGGGAGAAGGGGAGAATAGGTGAAGGCGTGAAGGCATGAAGGCATCAAGGCATGAAGGGGAGAGGGGGTGAAAGGGAGAAGGATAACATGATAAATATTGTAGAATGAAGAAGATACTGTTTTTTATGCTGGTAATTGCCGGATGTACGAGCCGGCAAATGGACATCCGTGAGGAAATATCCCTTACAGGGACCTGGCAATTCAGGATTGATTCACTCGACATTGGCATTGATCAGCAATGGCAAAACCAGGAATTTGATGAGACTGTTAATCTGCCCGGATCGATGGCCGAAAATGGCAAGGGGGATGAAGTGACTATCAGTACTCCATGGACAGGGGATATTATCGACAGATCTTATTTCACCGACAGCAAATATGAGAAATACAGACAGCCGGGAAACATAAAGATCCCGTTCTGGCTGAAACCTGTGAAGTATTACAAGGGAGCAGCATGGTACCGGAAGGATGTCGATATCCCGGAAGCATGGGACAATAAGCGTATAGTCCTTTTTCTGGAGAGGTGTCATTGGGAATCAACCGTTTTCGTGAATGAAAAGGAAGCAGGATCGTGCAATAGTCTTTCCACCCCTCATGAATATGATATAACCAGTCTCCTGG
>JAFGXK010000181.1 GCA_016936695.1 Bacteroidales bacterium
ACTGAAGTTCTCCAAAGCTCCGTTAAGGGCGCCAAGGTTCTGCCGGACCTCCAGTTCAACACCGAGAACCTGGCCGTCGCCGACATTCCTCGGCTGAAAGGTGCCTGTCTGGGTGGCGTACTGAACCACCTCTATCGGTTTGTTGAAGTATTTATAGAATCCACTGAGCGATAACATCTGGCCGTCTCTCCGGTATAGCTCCCACCTGAGATCGATATTATGTATATCTGAGCTCTCCAGGTCGCCGTTCCAGTACTCCCTGCCGGCATTATCATCAGCATCACGGAACATGCCGCCCACGAATGTCCTTCCGCTAATAGGATCGGCAATCTCGGCAAACGACAATTCCTTGAATGAAGGCCGTGCAATTGTGCGGGCATACGAAGCCCTCAGGTTCTGATAAGCATTGAGTTTATAAATAAGGTTGACAGAGGGAAAGAATCCGATATCGTCGAGTACCTTGTCGTTATTCAGAACTATGGAGCCAAGCTGATTCTGCCCGGTGTATCTCTGGGTGAATTTTTCAACCCTCACGCCGGCTATTACTCTCAACCCCCTGAACAGGGTCAGTTCAGCCGAAACATAACCTGCACCGTTGTTTGAACTGGCCGAGAACTGGTTTGGATTCGACGGCAGGAATCCGGCTTCATAGGTTGTTCCGCTGCCATAGTCGGTCCCATTAAGCGGCCACAGGTTTTCAGGCCTGAACAACTCATCGGGATCGCCTGTCAGTGGTACATTCCTGACATTAAGCATGAATTTCCTTATCATAAAGTCACGTTCCTTGTATGTGTACGCCCCTCCGAAACTGAGTCTTGCTGCTGCGCCATTGAATCTGAATTCCTTCGTTGCATGCACCACTCCGGCGAGATTGTTCTCTGAAAGCGACCTCCATATCCTTTCCGGGAAACCTGATTCGGTATTGATAAGGTAATTATCCGTGCTTCCTTCAACATAACGTACGAAACGTGCATCAGGATCCTCAATTTTTGAGAATGTGGGTGAGAGCTTCCAGACTAGTTCCCATTTGCCATTTCTGAATGAGTGTTTCCCGTCGAGCAGAATGTTTGTCAGGGAACGCTGGCTATACTCCAGGTTGTGCTGGTAACCCGCGAAAATGCTTCCCTGATCGGATCCCTCATAGTCAAAAACCCCAGCTTTCGATTCTCCGTTCTGCAGGTGAATGATGTTAAGACGGTATTTTGAGTTGGTTGTTTTCACTGCAAATCCGGCCAGCCCGCTGAGCAGCACGCTGCTGACACCAAAATTACCTTTCTGGAATTCTCTCACTTCCAGATCATTTACGTCAGGATCGCTTGCCAGTCCGTAACGGCCGTATTCTGCATCCTTATAAAACTCAGTGTTGTTCTTGTACGAAAAGCCGACGTTGTATCCGAGTGTAACCTTTTTTAAAGGTATCTGGTTGCCGAACGTCGCCCCTGCATTGTAATCAATGAAACTTCGCTGTTTTATGGCTGCCATGTCGGGATTGAAGCTGTTAAGGACATCTCGGTACCGTTCTGCCTGCTCTCCTTGAGGATTGCCTATCACGGAAGCGAAGAAGGGAAGATTGTCGGTTGCAGGAATAGCCCTTGTGCCGTCATCGAATCCCAGGAAATCGGTCTTGCTGCCTTTGTAGGTCAGATAGTCGTTCTTGAAGTGATAATCAGGATTATAACTTGTACCTATGAAAAGATTCGCCTTTTTCTCATCCGGGAAATCCCTGAGCGCAATATCAATTATACCGCCTGTGAAATCGGCCGGCAGCTCAGCGCTGAACGATTTGTGGACGATGATATTGTCGATAAGGTTAGTGGGGAAGATATCCATCTGCATGGTGTTCCGGTCGGGGTCGAGCCCCGGAATGTCAACACCATTAAGGATTGTTTTCGTGTAACGATCGCCAAGCCCTCTTACAAATACATACCTGCCTCCTTCTACTGATACACCCGGAACCCGTTTCATGGAGGCCGCAGCATCTGAGTCACCCATCTTCCTGAAGTTGGCCGAAGAGATGCCGTCAACAAGGTTGGGTGATTCCATTTTTATCGACATCACTGCACTTTCGGTGTTTCTTTTCATTTCGGCACTTACAGTTACCTCCGAGAGTCCGAAGGTTGCTGATTTTAGCATAAGGTTGTCAAGGAGTGTGACATTGCCAGCCGTTACCTTAACATCGCTTAAGGTGAAGGTTTCGTACGAAACAAACGAAAATCTGAGATTATAAACTCCGGGGTCAATGGAAAGATTGAATTTCCCATCCAGATCAGTCAGCATGCCTTTGGTGGTTCCTTCAGCTATAACAGTTACTCCGATAAGAGGTTCTCCTGTAGATTCGTCTGAAACTGAGCCTCGTATGATTCCGTTCTGACTATAGGTTTCATTGAAGAAAAACATCAGAACAGCAAACAGAATTATAAATTTTTTAAGACGCATAATTGATTGGTTATTGATAATTATAAAATCCGCAGGCTGTTACGCCTGCGGATTATGCATGATTTTATTTTAAAAGTTGTTAAGTGAGCCGGAAACTGCAGTCCACGACCAGCCCAGGAATACATCCGGGTTCGCACCCTTTGTATTTGCTCCTGTTGCTACGGCTGTCGCGAAAGCATCGCTTCCACCCTTGAAAAAATCGGTAAGATTTGAACCCGCCGGAATGGTTGCCTGCAGATTTGAGAATGTACACTCATAAACCGTCGGGAGTTCATCAAAATCCTGTTCTGCCTTAAGTCCGAAGAAATAAATACCGTCCATATCGACGTTTGAGTTCGGATCCAGGTCGGCAAGACCTTGTGCATCAAAGGCATAGCATGATCCGTTTTTCAGGATATGTTTTGCGACCATCGTACCTTCCGGACCGTCAAGCTCGAAGCACTCGTCACCGGGATTTATGACTATGAAGTTGTCGAGTGTTCCTCCCCACGACTGGTCGGTGTCGATTGCATCGTCGCCGGTATTCCAGACAACCGCATTCTTTACATTTACAGTTCCGCCAAACCACTCGATGCCATCATCCTGGTTGGAGACAATTTCAACGTGTTCAATTACAGTACCGGAACCAACTCCGCCAAGCGTCAGTCCGTTTATCTCGTTTCCCTCTCCGATGTTTGCCCCGCCGTGACGAATGGAAACATACCTCAGAATACCTGAATTGTCAGCCGGATCTGTTCCTCCGTAAAGACCGTTAAGATCGGAAGCAGGGATACCCTCAATCTGCATTGCTTCGGCTTCGGCTGAGATCGGAGCCCTTCCAAGGATCAGGAGTCCGCCCCACAATCCGTTCAAAGTGGGAGCAAGATTGGGACTTGCAATCTCACCGGGAATTATGTTATCGGAAACGGATGTAAATATTATAGGTGAATCTGCCGTGCCTTCAGCCATGATTTTTCCTCCGCGGGCAATCATAAGCGCGGTAGCGTTTGACTCTGAGCCTTCACGTCCCTTGACAATAACTCCTGGCTGAATTGTAAGTGTGACTCCCGATACTACTGTTATGCGGCCTTCGAGAATATATATGTTGCCTGTATTCCATGTGGTATTTGCAGTAACGTTCTGTGTAACTGAGATAACAGGAACACTTTCTATTGTAAGTACCGCAGTTGCGGTTACAATCTGGCTGTCGTTATCAGTAAGTGTCAGGATCACCGATCCGGCTCCGATATCCTTTCCGGCAGTGAATGTTACTACAATTGTTCCGGACTCTGATCCCTCGCTGCCATCGTTCTTAATTACAGCCTCACCACCGGTCGCACTGACGGAGGCTGATTTGAATCCTGCCATGGCATTAAAGCTGAAACTAAGCTCGACCGTTTCAGTTATTTCAACGGAAGTGCTCTGTGGGGCGGTTATTACAGGCGGATCATTCTCCTTCTTGCAGCCTGTGAAGATGATTGTCAATAATGCAATAATTGTTAAATACTTTTTCATGTTTCATGTTTATTGGTTCTACAATTTTTTTCTCTTTACATTCTGCGGCAAAAGTATGGCCGGGATAATTCAGGACGGTTAAGGAATGATTAAGGTTTTGTTACAAATGAATCAGGGACAATTGCCTTCCGGCGTTCCTAAATACTTATTTTATTATTGATAATGAATAGATTGAAGAAGTCTCCCTAGAAATTCCAAAAAATATCAGAATTCAAAAACAGGTCGCCCTTGGCAAGGCTCAATGTAATTTATTGGACCTCCACCCTGGTTCAACCGGAGGTAGGGCGTACCCCTTGCCTAGTTAGCGCCGTATGGGGCGCCATGATTTAGGGCGAGGCAGCGCCCTGCTTGGATATCGCAGTTGATAATTATTGGTGTATGGTTAAATTCATAGGCAGACAGCAGCCTCCATGAATATGATTTTCATAACTTGCGTTTTATTTCCAATTTATTATGACAAGGAGATTATTAATCACAGCAATTTTGCAGGTTCTGTTTGTTGGGATACTTAACTCACAGACTATCATTAATCCCAACTATTCTCTCAAAAGCCATGAGACTCTCAGGATAATAAAAATTGAACTGAAGCCTGAAGCGGCAATCTTCTATATGAGTATTGAAAACAGGATAGAGAACGGTACTTTCTGCGCCGACAGGAATATTAGCCTGATCTATCCCGACGGGAAGAAAAGTAAACTGATTTCTGCTTCCGATATACCTGTATGTCCCGATTCACATGTGTTCAAATCGCCAGGGGAGAAGCTCGATTTCGTGCTTACTTTCCCGCCGGTTGGCAAGGGGATCGAATGGGTAGACCTGGTCGAGGAATGCAATGAGAACTGTTTTTCATTCTACGGAATTGCCCTTGAGACTGATCTGAATGAGAGGATCGACAACGCATTCAGGCTTGCTGAGAACGATGAGACCTCCAGGGCCCTGGCCAGCTTCATAGCTCTTGCAGACGAGCTGAGCACTGGAAATCATGGCATTCTGGGATTACTTTATATCAATATCATAAAGTTGTCAGCATTATCGGGCGACCATAAAAAAGCCGGTGAGTGGTACCGGAAATTCAAATCCTCCGATGCCCCGAGAGTGGAGGAATATCTGAAGCATCTTAACGATCAGGGGATTAATTATTAAGACCGGAGACGGAAGGAAAAAGAAGGGGTGAATGGGAGAGAGCGGGAGAAGGGGAGAGAAGGCGCAGGCGCTCTGCGCCCTGTGCCCTGTGCAAAAAAAAGGTGCCCTCTTCGGGCACCTTCTTATATACTTCTTATAATTCTAATTTCAGAAGCTCAGATCAAGGCCGACACCGAATACAAGTGTACTTTTCTTGTATGTCTCGGTCGGCATCAGGTTCATTCCTCCGAGGTAATGGTTAATCTTGACGCTGTCGTCCATGTACTTGGTGTATGATACACCGAGATTGAGCTTCACATTGTCGCTGAAAGCAAAAGCGCCGCCGGCTCCAACGGTATGTGTTGAAAGTCCGTAGGTGAGGTCGCTCTGATAAAGACTGTTGACTCCCTGATTGGCAAAAGAGTAACCTGCACTTGCTGCAAGTCTTTCAGTTACATTGATCTCGGCACCTGCCTGTATCGACAAACCGTTGTTTGCTATGATGTCCTCGTTTTTGATAGGAGTCAGGTAGTCTGTCGAATTTTCAGGGGTCATATCGATATAATGACCGTAGTCCGCAGATTTGTCAAAGTAGTAGTTTGCTCCGGCGTTCAAACTGAAAAGAGGGAATCTGATCTCGGCTCCGACAGCCAGCATGGCAGGCATGTCGTTCCTGATTTTGGCGCCGTTTGGGAACCTGGTGATCGGTTTGGTTGGATCTTCGTCCAGATAACCGGTGGTCAGGTCCTTGGTTGTTTTGTTGGTAAGTTCAAGCTTGGTGGCCATTTCATACTTCACAGCAATGTTGAAGTTCTCGCTGGGTGAGATATTAACGCTGAAGAATGGAGCAATTCCTGAGCCTGTCTGCTCAACTTCAGCTTCCTGATCTTCAAGGAGAGTTGCTTTATTGCCGTAAACCCTTGCTGCTCCGAAGAAAGTGGCCTGACTCTGCGCAATTGTGAGGGCGGCTGCGTTGGGAACCCCAAGGCTGGTCAGACCACCAACGATAGCGTTCCTGGTTGCTTCGTCGATGACCTCTGCCTGTACCAGCTGATCTGCAGTAAATCCTCCAAGATTGTTGGTTATAAGCTGATTAAGATTGGAGCCTCCATCCTGGGCCGTGACTGCAATCTCGCCGATGACATCTGCTGCATCAAGCCATCCGCCAACTGTATTCACCTGGGCATCCCTCAGGTAACCTTCATAGGTGTTCTTTGCGGTAACATATCTTGCACCAGCTGCAACCGACAACCAGTCGTTTACCTTATATGATACTGCTCCCTGAAATCCGAGGAAGGTTGAGGTCCCTTCGAAATCAATGTCCATCCTGTATCCTGTTACCCCATAGGGTGAACTGGCAAGTGAAGGAACCAGGTCCGACTGACTCATTTCAAATGAAGGAAGACCATCGTTATAGGTCGCTCCTCCACCGCCTCCGATTGGAAGGAATCCTACCGAGAAGGCAATCTTGTCCATCTTGAACGCTGCATAAATTGACGGGAAAAAAGGAGCTGTGACGCTTCCTTCATAAGTGCCTGAATTCAGGTAAGGGTAAGTGCTTTCTATTGTTCTTTTCTGAAATATTGTCTGATTGTTGAGGGAAAAATGGAATCCGTTATCCATCATCATTAATCCTGCCGGATTGTAGTATACTGCATCTGCATTTATGGATGCATTCCTCGAGGGCATCCTGACCCAGGTTGCGCTCTGATTGGTATTGGTGACCAGTCCGCCGGCAAACAGAGTTCCGGAGACTAACGCTGCTGATACAAAAGTCAATAGTCTTCTCATAGGGTAAATTTTAGGTTAAAACTTGGGAATTGCCCGCTCCTTTAAGCAAGCCTGGCTGATATTCCCTTTTTCTTCGTTAATATTTAATTCGAACGGTTCAAAGAACAAATGAAGCGCAAATGTATGAAAATATTTGAATCATGCAAATAAGTCTAAAATACCATACTGATATTTAATCAATTGTAATGAATTTTAACCGCTGTTCGAAAATTGAATTATTTTGCAGGTACCCGATCCTTAAATTCGTGTTATCCCTCATTGCCATATCCTTCAGACCGTATTTTTCCCGAAAACCTGATACTGAAACTCCTCTGGGGCTGAATGTCCCCCGGCCTGCCCATGTATTCGGTGTTTGTTAAATTCTTAACAGCTAACGAAAGGGTAAATTTCTCATTGATCATATACCCGATGTTTCCGTCAATAGTTGTATAACCTTCGTTGTGTCCAGCCCAATAGTCGCCGAAACCGGGCAGAATGGGAGTGTTAATGAACACTTCATCAATATTCAGGATCTTCGACCTCAGATAGAGGCTGAGCCCGAAGCTGGCTCTTTTCCTTTGGCCGTCGAGGGAGACTATCCCTGAGTGTTTTCTCCTGTATTTCAGGTAAGTATCCGTATTCTGATGTGTGTATTTATTATATTCGACGGGATACATGAATGTATAGCCCCCCGATATAGCTGTACGGAGTTCCCCGAAGGTCCTGGCAAGAAGCAGTTCCGCCTCGAGCCCGTAGATTCTCGATTGCTCAACGTTTGTGGCCATAAATCCGAATCCTTCGGGATAAGCCCCGAACATATACTCGATTATGTTTGAGTTCTGGATCAGGAAGGCCGAGAAATCTGCCTGTCCTGTTATATTTCCCAATAGTATACCCTGCTTGATGCCCGCTTCGGTGCTCCATCCCGATTCAGAAAGGATACCGGGGTTTGCTATTATTCTTATTGATCCGATTGTCGTTGCTGCAAATTTCTCGGCCATGGATGGATAACGGTAGCCCTGACCGAATGACGCTCTGAGGAAAGTCATTTCCGCAGCCTGCCAGTTCAGTCCGGCCCGGAGTATCGGGACCAGTTCGTTGCCGGAGCCGTCGAGCGAATAATTTTCCAGTCTGACACCGGCAACAGCCTTGAGCCGGTTGAGCGGCCTGACTTCAACTTGAGTGAAAGCTGCCATGTTAAATCCCGAGTGGTCGCCGAAGAAATTTGATTTTACCACGCTGTAATTCTCTGAAAGTCCTGCGGTTAAATCGACAATATCGTGTAGCCTGTACCAGAGCTGGTATTCGGCATAAAGGGAATTGGCATCGCTGTTATTCTGTTCGCTTTCAGGAAGCCTGTTTAGGGTCGACTGGTACCTCAGCCTGAGGTCATGCCTGAAACGCCCTGTTTTCCTGTACGACACAAAGGGATCGACAGTAAGGAAGGTCCCATGATATTCGTTTGCTGTAGAAGGTGACTGCTTAAGAGCGCCGGTTTCGGCATTTTCCCAAAGCACAAAATCTTTC
>JAFGXK010000182.1 GCA_016936695.1 Bacteroidales bacterium
CTTTCAGCCAGAATTTGGGTTAAGGTGTTAATTGTTTAACATTGTTTAAATCAGGGAAAAACAAGCTGACCGGTATAGTATCTGTAATCCTGTTATTATCACTCCCATCCGGGGCACAGACAGGAAACAATTTTAAATACCGGTTTAACGGTAATATACAGGACAAGCTGGTAATTGCCGGCGAATCTTCTATTGTCATTAACTACAACCTTCCTGAGCTGTCTATCGATAACATTACCAATGACAACGGTATTTTCTACCGTCTTTCCGCACCCGGACATACGACCACACAGGAACCCGGCAAACCAGAGCTTCCGGTTTTCAGCCGCCTTATTTCAATTCCCGCCGAAACTAAATACAGGATAAGAATAACGTCTGTTGAGTCGACAAGGATAAAACCTTCCGGAAATAAAATAAACGGCAGACTGTACCCGAGGCAACATGGTGAAATCAAGCAGGATTTACCCCAAAAACCAGAATTTGTGATTGACAGAAAATTGTACTCGGCCAGAGGTCTTCTTAAAGGTGATACTGTCAGGATTGAAAAGGTAGGCAAGCTTCGGGGGAATGATCTTTCAACCCTGGTTATTTCGCCCGTCAAGTATGATCCGGCCTCCAATTCGCTGGATGTAATAACGGCAATGAAGATTGAAATCACATGGACAGGAGGTGTGCCATCTTATTCAAAATCAACACCTGCCGGGGAATCTGCTCTATTTGCAAATACTCTTGATAAAGGTGTCCTGAACTATTATCCTGGTGAGATCATTACAGGCTACTCCGATCAGCCTGTCGAAATGATTATAGTCACCGATACTTCCTACAGTGAGATTCTGAAACCTTTCTTAAGATGGAAAAGGCAGAAGGGATACAGGGTGAACGTACTTTATTACGGAGAAGGGCTGGCCGGCAGTCATTTTTCAGAATTGAAGGAATCTATTTCAAGCATTTACACTTCATCCAAAGCTGACGGACATGCCCCTGAATATCTGCTTATTATCGGTGATGTTTCTAAAATTCCCTACTATGGAACCGGGAACGTTACTGATATGTACTATGGCGAATTTGACGGTAATGGTGATTATCTGCCCGATATGTATATAGGCAGAATTCCTGCAAAAGATACTGCTTCTGTCAGAACGGTTGTCGGGAAGATTCTGGAATATGAAAAGTTCATGTTCGCCGACACAAACAGATTTTATTCAAATGCCATGGCTCTGGCTGGCAAGGATGAAAGTTATTCAAGCTATATGAACGGACAGGTAAAATATGCAGTCTCAAATTACCTTACTCCTGCCAACAGGATTGATGAATACCACTTTTACTATCCCGACGGATATACTAAAAAGGATTCGGTAATGAAGCTCATTTCAGGGGGACTATCCTTTATAAATTACTCCGGACACGGTACATCGGCCGGATGGCTTCACATAGATATCAAATCGCCCGATATAAAAACCCTCACCAACAAGAGCAGATATCCCCTGATCATCAGTAATGCTTGCCGTACCGCACAATTCAACGATACTGCTTCATTCGGAAATAAAATGCTGGTTTCACGCGACAAGGGGGCAATTGGATTCATTGGCTGCACAAATGATTCATACTGGGATGAAGATTTTATGTGGGCTGTGGGACCTGGTACGCCAAGCGATAACCCTAAATATTCAGAAACAGGCCTGGGGGCCCTCGACAGGTTGTTTCACACCCATGGGGAGCTTCCTTCTGACTGGTACATCAACATGGGCCAGATTAATTACGCAGGCAACCTTGCTGTCAGTGCAACATCTTCACTTAAAAAGAAATATTATTGGGAAACTTATGCTGTAATCGGCGATCCCAGTCTTATACCCGTGATCGGAGTTCCCCGGGAATTTGACATTACCCTTCCCGACACCCTGCCGCGGGGGATCAGTTCGTGGTCATTAACGGCTGAACCCTTCTCTTATGTCGCTATTTCGGATTTCGAAAACCTTTGGGATGCATCATTTGCAAGTCCGTCGGGAGCATTGGATCTCAGTTTTCCTTCTGTGTCTGCAGATTCATGCCTGGTTGTAATTACCGGTCAGAACAGGATCCCTGTTATCAAGACCATTTACTTTGCCAGCAGCAACCAGGGATATATTAACCTTTCTTCATCAGCCATTAATGATGCAGACGAGAACAATAACGGCTTTGCCGATTTTGGTGAAACCTTCTATCTCCGACTTAAAATTGGCAATCTGGGAATGACTGGAATATCAGACCTTACGGCGTCAATTTCCTCTGATTCAGAATGGATAACCATAAACAATAATACAGCCCTGATTCCTTCAATACCCGGACGATCTGAAATTACTCTCGATAACGTACTTCAGCTTACTCTCGACGAGAACATCCCGGACCAGGGCATTGTTACAATTGACCTGATTCTGAAGGACAATCTGACCGAAAAGAAATACAGGATAGATATCACCGTTCATG
Organism: Bacteroidales bacterium; assembly: GCA_016936695.1. Lineage (GTDB taxonomy): Bacteria > Bacteroidota > Bacteroidia > Bacteroidales > VadinHA17 > LD21. Next base: position 2,464 of record JAFGXK010000182.1, read on the forward strand.
CACCGATGCTTGAAATCATAAACTGCATTATCGATGATTCCGCACTTGGGAACAACAATGCTGCCGCAGAGCCCGGCGAAAATTTCACCCTGATCTTCCAGGTCAGGAACCTTGGATCCAGCAGTACGTCAGGACAGTTTTCAATTAGTCCTCTGAGCAGCAGACTCGAAATTATCGATTCTAACCTGAAATCAGGGACTCTGCAATTCGGAATAATTTCAGAGATCCCGGTTCTGGCCAAGCTTTCAGAATCTTCTCAATATGGTGATTACATAAAATTGCAATCGATACTCGACTGCTCCCCATATATTGTGAACAAGGATTTTGTAATCAGGGTCGGAAGAGTAAGGGAGAGCTTTGAATCATCATCATTCAGAGTATTTCCATGGATTAATCTCAGTGAGAAGCCATGGGTTATAACTCAGACAAACGCTTTCGACGGAATAATATCGGCCCGGTCGGGAATCATAAGCCATAATGCAACTTCATCACTTTTCATGAGAACCTCCTTCGAGGAAGCCGATACAGTTAAGTTTTTCGTCAAAGTCTCATCGGAGCTTAATTATGATTACTTCTTTTTCTCGGTCAACGGAAATGAAATAATACGCAGATCGGGAGAAACCAGCTGGGAGAAAATAGCAGTACCCGTCGATGCGGGGATTAACCTGCTTGAATGGACCTTTATAAAGGATAACTCCGTTTCACAAGGAGGAGATGGTGCCTGGATTGATCTGATTGACTTCTCTCGAGTCTCACTTGTGAATTATATCAGCAGGGATATTGAAGTGGCCCGCATTGTAAGTCCTCTTCAGAAAGATGTTTACGGCCAGGAAATTGTCTCTGTGAAAGTTCTTAATGCGGGAAGGGACACTCTCAACAGTTTCTTTCTGGCCTATACAGTAAACAACAGGCAACCAGTGGTTCAGCAATTCAAGGAAAAAATTGCACCTTTTCAGGATTCCGTAACTATTGAATTTGACCGGAGAGCCGACCTGGATCTCAGCGGTACCTATAACATTACAGTGTATGGATTAGGCAATGAAGATGACTATCTTCTCAATGACACTCTGAAATTAAGCGTTGTCAACACCGAAGTAAGTGAATCAGCCACTTTGTTCCCAAATCCCTTCACCGACCGTATTAATATAATAATCAACTCAAAAACCGACCGGGCAGTCAGGATTAGTTTAACAAACACCGCCGGCCGGCAGGTTATTTCGTTAAGGGAACCTCTGACAGCCGGAGAAAACCAGATAATCATAAACACCAGTCACCTTAGTCCGGGAATTTATATTGTAAATATCACCGGACCCAACGCTCCCAGAGCCTACTCCCTTATTAAAATCAAACGCTAAAGATAATGACCGGAAAACAGCCGACTTATGAGCAGGCCCTTGAACTGCTCCGGAAATACAATAAATCTGAAAGTCTCCGTAAACATGCTTATGCCGTGGAGGGGGTAATGAGACATATGGCAAGGAAAGCCGGTGAAGATGAGGAATTATGGGGGATTATTGGTCTTATTCATGACCTCGATTATGAAATGTACCCTGACCAGCACTGCACAATGACAGAAAAGATCCTAATTGAAAACAACTGGCCCGCGGAGTATATTCGAGCAGTCATGAGCCATGGATGGGGACTGGTTACGGATATAAAACCGGAAACCAGGCTTGAAAAAACCATCTATGCGATTGATGAGCTTACCGGCTTGGTTGCCACAAGCGCACTGGTTCGGCCGTCAAGGAGCGTGATGGATATGGAAACCCGGTCGGTGAAAAAAAAATGGAACGACAAGAGGTTTGCCGCCGGTGTCGACCGTTCTGTGATCGAGAAGGGAGCTGAAATGCTCGGAGTAACCCTTGATGAACTGATTACCGACTGCATCATGGGCATGAGGGAAGTTGCAGACCGTATCGGTCTCAGGGGAAACTTACTCTCCAATGAATAAAAACAGGGAAACCCCAGAGGATTTCCCTGTCTGAAGAAATGAAAAAACTGTATCCGGTAAATTACAGCTCTTTTATTTTGATATTCCTGAACCAGACATCATTGCCGTGGTCCTGTAGTCCTATAAAACCCTCTCTTGCAGGTTCCACAAATCTTGGCCAATCCTTGAATTTTGAGTTGGCCACCATGTTTTTCCATGCATCTGTCCAGAGATGGAATTCAACCACATTGGCGTCATTCTGCTTGAATACAACAGTTCCCTGATAGCACAGGATGCCTGCCTTGTTCCATTCTCCTGCAGGCTTTGTGTTCTGGGGAACTGCAGGAATAAGGTCATAAAGTGAACCTGCCTTGCGGTTTCCGTCTACACCAAGCTGAGCATCCGGGTGACGTTCATTGTCAAGTATCTGCATTTCAGGAGACGACATATAAATTGCTTCTTCTGGAACTTCCTGGGCAAGGAAAAAGATACCGCTGTTGCCTCCTTCGGAAATCTTCCATTCAAGTGAAAGCTCAAAGTTGCTGAACTTCTTGTCAAAGATAATGTCACCACCCGCACCGCCGGCTTCACCAGCACCCGAACCAATGCAATGAAGTGTTCCGTCAACGATTTCCCAGCCGCTCGGCGGAAATGTTGATTTGTTGTAACCGCGCCAGCCGGCAGTAGATGTCCCGTCAAACAGCACTGTCCAGCCTTCATCAGCCGCTGGCTGTGCCTGTTCTGTGGCTGTATCTTCAGCACCTGCCTTCTTCCCTTTGGAACCGCAGGAGGAAGCAAGGCCAAGAATCAGAACACACGATAAAATAATAGTCAACTGTCTCATACTTCTTTTTAATATTATTAAGCGGAGACGGAATTACCGTCTCCGCGGAAATTAAACAATTATAAAGCTATACAGGCATATCGGGCAATGACCAAGGTGCACGGTAGTTATGCTTAATCATTTCGTTTGCAAACTCCTGTGCATTCATTGTAAGATTGGGTCTGTCAAACTTCGGATCACCGTCAACGATGGTGAAGTTGTCAGATATGGTAAGTCTTACCTTATCGTCGGCCGAGATATTGGTGAACTGCATTTTTTCTCCGTTCCATTCGAGTTCCTTGTTGAGTCCCTGCAGCCTGACGGCGAGAACACCCATCACAACCATTTCGTTGAATGGTCCTGCTTCCGAGAAATCTGATTTGGTAATCACCCTGCTTTCAGGTGATTCCTTGCATGCGCGTACCCAGTCCATTTCATGGGTTACGCCATCGGGAAGCCTGCGCTCTGTTTTGGGAACAACAGGTACACGGCCAGAAAGAAGCCATGGATCCCTTCCGTAGCAACCGCAGATCAGCTTGTCTTTTGTACCGTGGAAGATAACCCCACCACCAGCATTGTTCATATTCTTGCCGGCCGGCCATCCTGTAGGTTTAGCAGGCTGTAATCCGCCGTCATACCATATGACTTCCACTTCGGGATAGGTCATTTTTGCCCTTTTGGGTGTCGGTCTGGCAGGATAAACAAGATTAACCATCTGTGCATTGGGAGCGCAATCGGTAAGCAGAAGTGTTGAGCTGCCCTGTGCCTTAATAGGATACTGAAGCTTCAGACCCTTGAATACAGGATGGAGAATATGACAAGCCATGTCACCGAGAGCGCCAGTCCCAAAGTCCCACCAGCCACGCCAGTTCCAGGGTGTATAAAGACTGTTGTAGGGGCGCATCTTGGCCGGGCCAATGAACAGATCCCAGTTGAGTGTTTCAGGAACCCACTCGCCCTTGGGAACATTCAGTCCCTGAGGCCATATAGGCCTGTCGGTGAATGCTTCAACTTTCCTGACTTCTCCAATCTCGCCGTTCTGAAGCCATTCAACTGTTAAGTTAACACCTTCGCCCGATGATCCCTGGTTACCCATCTGTGTTGCCACTTTATGCTTTGCAGCAAGCTTGGTGAGGAGCCTTGATTCATAAACTGTATGGGTCAGAGGTTTCTGAACATAAACATGTTTCCCGAGTGTCATACCGGTGGCAGCAACGATGGCATGAGTATGGTCGGCTGTGGCAACTATAACAGCATCAATAGACTTACCCATTTCATCGTACATCTTACGCCAGTCCCAGTAAGGTTTTGCATTTGGATTTGCAGCGAATACTTCCTTTGAGTATCCCCAGTCCACATCGCACAAGGCAACAATGTTCTCTGTCGGAGAAACAGCCTTAAGGTTCGAGTTACCCATGCCTCCGATCCCTACGACTGCAATATTCAGTTTGTCACTTGGAGCCTTATGGCCCAATCCGCTGACAACCGAACTGGGCAGAATGGTAAGCCCTGCAGCAACAGCTCCGGTTGTCCCGAGAAAATTGCGTCTCGTAATCTGTTTGGAATTTTCTTTCATCGTCAGGTATTTTAAGTTTGTTATTAAGATTGGATTTATTTGTAAAAATAGTAAATTCTGAGTGAATAAATGCAATAATTGGCCCAAGTCGCCTGACCTTGCTCGATCAGGCAGCAAGAAACCTGATCAAAGCTCTCTGATCCAGATATTTCTGTAAGCAACCGGGTTTCCGTGATCCTGAAGAACAAGCGGCATGGCTCCGTGCTTCCTGACCGAATACTCTGGCATGCCAATATAAAGAGTCGGCCCCCTGAGACTTACATTGTTCTGGATAAGCACACCGTTATGAAGCACTGTCACCCTTGGAGGAGTAAACCATGCTAAACTGTCATCTTCGAAACGGGGAGCTGTATAAATAATATCATAACTCTGCCATTCTCCGGGTTTACGGCATGCGTTAACAAGTGGCGCATGCTGCTTGTAAAGGCTCCCAGCCTGTCCCTGAACATAGGTGGGATTATTATAGCTGTCGAGCACCTGCACTTCGTAAAGACTCTGAAGATAAACCCCGCTGTTTCCCCTTCCCTGTCCGTCGCCTTTCACTTCCGAAGGAGACTTCCACTCAATGTGGAGCTGAAAATCATTGAACTTCCTCTTTGTCTGAACAACACCTGATCCCTTTACACAGACAAGGGTTCCGTTTTCGACAACCCATTTGGTCGGATTGCCCCTTGAGTCTTCCCATTCCTTGTTTACGTCTGAGCCGTCAAAAAGAACAATAGCGTCAGAGGGAGCCATGCCAACCTGTGCAGCGGGCTGAATTACCCGCACAGCCGGCTCAAAGAACTCCGTCATCTGTGGAGTCATCCTTGCCGGATACTCCTGTTTCCGCTGCGATTGAGGTGTGTTGCCCTGTTGTCCCTGTGCGGCGAAAAATGCAAAAGACAACAGCATCATAATTGAGATAACTGACTTCTTCATAAGCTTCGATTTAGGTTTTTTTATTGATTATTTTGGTTCCATTCTATCCTGATGTGCATCAAATTATCGGATTTTAATACACACTTTCAAATTTAATCACATTTTAGATACAGCGAACCAAAGCATACTGTTTTAACCTTTTTTAATATCCTGACTTTCATTCATGCGTCTGTGTTATATTTTTCATTTCAGAAAATAAACAATCTGCCAATCCCTCCGGGTTACTTACTGCCCGCTTATTTCATTCTTCTTCCCGATTGTTGCATTTGATATTAAAGGCCTGGCCCAGAAACTAAGAAAGAGTATATAGCCCAGGGTAACATAAAGAACAGTCATCCCGGCCTGAAGTCCGATCACATCCTTAAGCTTTCCTATAAGCAGCGACACTATCGCTCCCCCTGCAATCCCCGTGCAAAGAATGCCTGAAAAGGAACCGTGTGATTTTGATACACTGTTTAGAGCCAGTGAAAAGATTATAGCATACATTACCGAAAGACAGAAGCCCAGGGCCGGGAATCCGAAAATGGCGAACCTTATACCTCCGAAGAGTGTAAACGTCAGAATGATAAGCGCTGCTGCGGTGAATAATCTCAGCACTATCTTGCTGTCTATGACCTTCAGCAGAAACAGCCCAAGGAAACAACCGATTGTCATTAGTCCCCAGAACAGCCCCACAGCCCTTGCCCCTTCAATCTCGGGTGTCAGCCCGTGATAGGTTCTCAGAAACTCGGATATCCAGTTGGCTATTCCCTGTTCAGTTCCGACATAACAAAAAATCCCCAGGAAAAAAAGAATCACCTTCTTCTGCCTGAAAAGTTCCAGATGTGTAGCCCAGGCGCCCACAACTTCTTCTTCCTTAAGTTCCACTTTCGGAAACCTTGTGGCAATAATAACTCCTGCCATAAACAGGCTTATAAAAGTAAATATGAGGTAAATCGAAACCCATGGCAGAGATGCCGGGGTCAGCGGAGCTACCAGCTTTAACAGAAATCCGTTTCCGGGATCAGGATTGCCAAGTCCGATTACCAGATACGAATAGACGAAGGGGCTGAGAAATGAGGCAGCGCCAAATACGAGCTGGGCTATTACCGAATTAAAAGCAAAATGTTCCTCGCCTCCTGCAGTTCGCAGAAGGGGATAAATGGCAACCTGCATTATTGCCATCCCGCAGCCTATAAGGAAAAGGGAAACCAGAAAAACGGGGTATGCAGGAAAAATGGTAAAAAAGACGGCTCCGCTGAATGAAAGAAGCCAGGCAAATATCAGACTCTTCTTCTCTCCGTGTTTCTGGATGATCATCCCCGCCGGTATTGACATCAATCCATATGCTATAAAGAATGAGAAGGGAAGCATCCCGGTCATTGTCCCCGTCAGGGAAAAACTGTCACTTACATTCGGGTTTATTGAACCCAGAATGTTGGTCAGAAAGGAGATTGCAAAAAATACAAGAAAAATGAGAAAGATAAGGTAGTAATTACGTTTCATCAGGTCGTTTTATTGATGGTTAAATGTAAAAATAAAAATTAATAACAACAGCCCGTTACTCCGGAGTTTTCTTATAATTTTGGGAGTAACGGAAATGAGACAAATGTGGTAAATCTGAAATGGAAAATAATTTTTTCTCACTCGAAGTAAATAAAAGCAACAGGCTGACACGACTGTTCCAGCTAATCTTCGGAATTGTGTGTGCATTGCTTGCCCTAACATGGATTATTTTAAACCCCGACTCCTTTAAATGGAACACTACATTGCTGCCAGTTCTTTTCCTCTCATCATTTTCCTGGTATATGATCAACTCCGGACTTGGCAAAGGAGAAAAGTATATCCAAATCGGCAGAGATTCAATTACAATCAAAAAGAATTCCCTTTTCCCGGCAAGAAATTTCAATACACCTGAAATAGAGAGAATTGAAGTGTTCCCGTTGAGCCTGGTCCTCCATCTCAGAGAGGGGAATAAATTCCTTTTAAGATTCGGGACAACATTTACCGATTTAATTGATCCGGTAAAAAGAGGTATTGAGGAATTCTGTTCCCTGAACAATATACCTGCGGAGTTCAGGAATGAAGAAATTTAAACTCTGCCTGAGCTGACACCCGGAGTTTTTAAGACAGCTTTGCTCTTCAGCGGTTGAATGCCTTATCAGCCATATCCATTATCCAGGTCCAGTCTTTGACAAGCAGATTATGAACCCCGTCGCGTACATGATAGCCTGTATTACCACTGCTTACCGGACTGTTAAGAGGAGGCATCTGTTCGCTTAGCGCTGTGTTCCTGTCATAAAGCCTGAATGCAGGTATTGAATGATACAACGACAGGTATGATCCACGGGGATCGGCCCACAGGTCCTCGCTGGCTGATGTGACATATACTGCCCTCGGGGCAATGAGCGCCAGAAGCATGTGCATGTCAACAGGCATTGCATCCTCATTGTTTCCCCATTGTATATAATTCCTGCAGAACCAGTGTGGGAAAGCCCTGTTTATCGTTTCGATGGTTTCGCCGAATTTCCGCCTTGCCAGTGCAGCGCCCCCGCATCCCGATTCATTGCTTACAGCCATGGCAAACCGCTTATCCTCAGCCGCAGCCCAGAGAGCTGTCTTCCCTCCTCTTGAATGACCCAGAACAGCAACCTTGCCGGCGTCTATATCGCCGTCGGTTACAAGATAATCCATACAACGGCTTGCTCCCCAAGCCCAGGCTGCAATGGTTCCCCATGAATCTCCCTTCCGTTCGCCGCGGTCGAGGAGTCCGTGAATACCGTTTTTGAAATCATCAAAATTATCCGGATCCACATCGGAATTCTGGAATACTGCCGCTGCATAACCTCTTGAAACAATTTCTTCCGCCGGCCAGAATTCATTTTTTACCGTTCGTGAAGGATCAGCCTGCTCAACTCCTCTGTTGTTTATTGAAAGAAATGCCGGAACCTTTTTTCCTGCATTGTTCGGGACAAATAAGCTAAGCCGGATAGTCAGCGACTTTCCTTCCGATGATATCACAATATCCACCTCCTTAAGCGTGGCAGCTCCTTCCATTGCATTCATATTCTTATTTACGATCCTGAATGTCGTGTTGTAAGGAGTTTCAGGTACCCTTCCGTATACATTCCCCCGGAAAAGCTCAAGTATCTCCGGTCTTCTTATCCTGGCCCATTCATCAGAGTTTTCAATTTTCTTCCCGTCAAGTGTAACAAGCAACTCCGGCAACTTATAGACGGGTACCTTTTCTTCATAATAATTACACTGAGGCTGGTTTTTGGTAAGTCTTTCCACAACATCCGGAGGAGCCTGCCATCCCTGTCCGGTCTGAGAAAGAATAAAAGCCGGAAGAAAAAACAGGAAAAGTGATATCATACAGATAAAAGCAGTTGTTGATCTCTTTTTGCTCATAATGCGGTGTTTATTGATTTGTAGTAAGTGCTATAAAAATAAGCCTTTTTATTACCTGTTCACAGGAATTAAAGTAAATTTATAGGGCAGAATCAGAAATGAGACCATTGTTTCTTAAATATGATAATTACATAGAATGCAGGTTATGTCCGCATCTGTGCAAGATAGCGCCGGGGAAAAGGGGTATCTGCAGAGTTAGGCAAAACACTGGCGATCGTATTGAACTATTAACCTATGGCGTGTTATCTGGTCGTTCCTATGATCCTGTCGAAAAAAAACCCCTCTATCACTTTTTCCCGGGATATAAAATCCTTTCCGTTGGCTCCTACGGATGCAACATGAGATGCGATTTCTGCCAGAACTGGAACATATCACAGAAAAGCGTCGACAGTCTGAAGCCCGACACCGATCCTGATCGGCTTGCAGATGAAGCGGCTTCAGTACCCGACAATATAGGAATAGCATTCACCTACAACGAACCGGTGATCTGGTTCGAGTTTGTAAGGGATACTGCAATAAAGATCAGGGAAAAAGGTCTTTTCAACGTTATGGTAAGCAATGGCTACATCAACAGGGATCCGCTTGGAGAAATACTTGAAGTTATTGATGCTTTCAATATTGACCTTAAAGCTTTTAACGAGGATTTTTACTCGAAGCTTGCCGGTGCAAAACTGGAGCCCGTTAAGGAATCACTTAAAGCAATTTCCAAAGCCGGAAAACATCTCGAAATAACTACTCTGATCATTCCCGGGAAGAATGATTCAGTCGATGAGATGGAATCACAGGCTGAATGGATCGCCGGAGAACTCGGCGACGAAACTCCTCTTCATCTAAGCAGATATTTCCCGATGTTCAAAAGGAATGATCCTTCTACACCTCAGGAGACGCTTACACGGCTATATGAAGCAGCTTCAAAACGGCTTAAATATGTTTATATTGGAAACACCCGCGGAGAATCCGGTCAGGATACATGGTGCAGTAAATGCGGCACAATTGTGACAATGAGATCAGGATACAATATAAGGCTAATGAACCTCAGTGAAACCGGGCATTGCAAAAAATGCGGCTTTCCTGTCTACAGGAATTTTACTCTGCCTTTCCGTGAAGTGCGGTGAGTCGGCCGCAAAGCTTATCCATTCCGATGAAAAGATCCTTTTCAATCAGTTTGTAGTGAACCCTTGCCGATTTGGGATCATCACTCTTAACAGGATTATTGGTCCTCCTTATAAGATCGTTTCTGAGAGTAACGGCATCCGCTATTACACCCGACACCTCATCAACCTTTTCTTCCGGATGAAGAGTTCCGAATGTGAAACAATCTGAGATCACCTCGAAAATCAGGCTGTCTATATCCTTTTTAAGTTTCCTTACGCTTGGCATAATTGCTGAATTTTAATCGGGCAAAGTTAGTAAAATAATTCATTGTGTCTTAGTTTCTCCCGTGAACCTCCTTAAGCTCTCCTCAGCCTTTTTAATGTAAAGCATCCTGAGCTTTTCCGTCAGTGCAGCCGGCACTTTGTAAGAGACATCCCCGATACAACAGAACTGAAGCACCATCGGAGAGGTCCCGGTCATGAAGACGGCATCACAATCGGGAAGGGAGCTCACAGGTATACAGGCGAATTCAACCCTTATTTTGTGCTCTGTGCAAATATCCAGAAGGTATTTACGGGTTATACCTCCGAGAATTTTATTGTCTGGTGCAGTAACAAGCATATCACCCCTGAGAAAAAAGATGTTTGAGCGGCTGCCTTCGGTAATCATACCTTCATCGTTAACAAGCAGCGCCTCATATCCCCCTTCCAGAATAAGCCTCTGATAGATCGAAGAACGAAGCTTGTGATTGATAACCTTCGACTCAGGGTCCTTTCTCTCAGCATGGAAAAGTAATCCTTTCACACCTTTGCGATACTGCTCATCCGACGGGTAGACAGACTCAATAAAGTAAATCAGGTAATTAGTTGAATCACCATTGAAATTGAATACAAGCTTAAGGTTTATATCCTTCCTTCTTTCCGTCCTTACAAGTCGTATAATATCCTTTCTGATTTCCGCAATGTCTGCCAGGCTCTTCCTGCTCTGATGCTTAAGACTTGATTCAAGACGGTCCATATGATCACGAAAAAAGACCGGAATGCCGCGTTTCATTCGAATAACCTCGTAAATTGAATCACCTTCATAGACAAGTGAGTTGTCGAACTGGTCCGACGTAAGAAGATCACTGTTCAGAATGAATTTCTTTCCGAAACATTCGTTCATGGTTTGGGATATTTTCAACCCAAAAATACTAACAATTAGCCTATCGGCTGCCATTTCTGATTATATTAGCAGTCTGAGACCTTTCAATTCATGTATGCGATTGTTGATATTGAAACCACGGGAGGAAGTTCCAGAATTGAAAAAATCACCGAAATTGCCATCATTCAGCACGATGGGGAAAAGATAACGGGCGAGTTCTCCACCCTCATCAATCCGGAACGGAATATTCCTTATTATATAACCAGCCTTACGGGCATCACCAATGAAATGGTTGAGGAGGCTCCAAGATTTTTTGAGGTAGCCAGGACCATCGTCGAAATGACTGAAGGAAGGACATTGGTTGCACATAATGCAAGATTTGACTATTCATTCATCCGAGAGGAATTCAAATCGCTGGGTTACAATTTCAGAAGAAACCTTATCGACACAGTTACTCTCAGCCGTAAACTAATACCTGGACACAAATCATACAGCCTCGGAAATATTTGCAGGGATCTCGGGATTACAATTAACGGAAGACACAGGGCAGCCGGCGATGCCATGGCCACTGCAGAGCTTTTCAGGCTTCTGATGGAAAAGGACAATCAGATTAGGGTTCAGGGCCGGAGCATGATAAAAAATACAAAACTTTCAAAACTGAATCCCTGCCTCGATGTATCAAAGGTTGAAATCATTCCTGAAGAACCGGGTGTGTATTATTTCTACGATGAGAAGGGGAATCTAATCTATATCGGCAAAAGCCGGAACCTCCGACAGAGAGTAAGCACCCATCTTTCAAACAATACTACCGGCCGATCGATGGAAATGAGGGATATGATTGCAGATCTCGACTGGGAAGTGACAGGAAGCGAACTTATAGCCCTGCTTCTCGAATCGGCTGAAATAAAGAAAAATAAGCCGCTTTACAACAGGGCTCAGCGCCGGACCGGCTACCAGTGGGGAATATTCAGCTCAACCAACTCTGAAGGTTACCAGGTTTTCAGTTTCGGTCAGCTCGATGGTGACGAAAACCCTCTTTCGGTATTTGCGGGGAAAGAAAAAGCCCGTTCGATGCTATCAGTCCTCGTGGGAAAATATGAACTATGTCAGAAACTGGCCGGGCTTTACGAAACATCAGGACCCTGCTTTCATTATCATGTAGGACTTTGCAGAGGGGCTTGCTGCGGGAAAGAGCATCCGGAATCATACAACGAAAGAGCCCGTAAGGCAGAAGCGGAATTTGTTTTCACGCGCCGAAATTTCTTTATCATCGACAGAGGAAGATATAAAGGAGAAAAGAGTGCAATCAAGGTTATCAACGGGAAGTACTCCGGCTTTGGCTATTTCAGCATCGACGATATGGGGTTCGGTCTGACTGCAGTCCACGACTGCATTAAGAGTTCAGGTGATAACCGCGACATCCAGGTAATACTCAAACAATACCTCAGGGGTTATAAAATTGAAAAGATAATTGAATTCTGAAAGGCAAACCATATATTTGTTTAAACCCAGAGATTACAGAAATGGCAATTTTCACCCGAACCACCAAAAATCTCATCCTGAAAATTGATGAGTTCTTTGATAATATTGATCTTGGCTTGCTGGTGTTCAGGGAAGGAATCAAGGCATACCTGGCCGGCGATACGGAATCTTTCGGCAGGCATATTCAGAAAGTGGAATTGCTCGAGAACAATGCCGACAGACTGCAGCGGTCGATAGAAAATGAGATGATAACCCACTCGATCCTTCCCCAGCACAGGGGCGAAGTCAGCTCCCTGATCGATGTCCTCGATGAGATAATTGACACGATTAAAGCTTCTCTAACAGAATTCAGCATTGAATCACCTGATATCCCTTCTTCTCTGCACCACCATTTCATAAGCATAATGGAATCCTCAGTCAGCGCCGGTGAAGAGCTTATACCTGCCGCTCGTGCATTTTTCAAATCCCCTCACACCGTGAGGGAAAAACTTCTTAAGGTTTATTACTTTGAAAGCGAGACTGACAAAGTTGTAAGAAATACAATAAGACTCATATTCCACGATATGAATGAACTTGATCTTGCCCGTAAAGCTCACCTGAGATATGTTATTCACCATATCGGTAACATTTCCGACAACGCACAGAAAGCTGCCGACATGCTCTCTATCATGGC
>JAFGXK010000183.1 GCA_016936695.1 Bacteroidales bacterium
CCCCTCCCGGGAGGGGATACTTAAGGATCACGCCCTGCATAACCGGCCCAACTTTTCCTTTCTCCGGTCTTCGGTCTTCCCTGCCCGACTGACGTCGGTCAGGCGGGTGTCTTCGGTCTTCGGTCTTCCGTCTTCGGTCCCTAAAACGAAATCTGTTCAGATATAATTAAATGAAAAATTCGAGTTGTTTTTATTTTATATTTGTAACCCAGACAGAGAATTTGCTTATAATTTATATCCGGAAATGTTAAGGAAGTATTCATTAGACAAAGACAAGATTAAGGTTCTTATGCTTGAAGGGATTCATAAAAGTGCAATAGATTTTTTCAATTCAAGTGGTTATCATAATATAGAGACATTTCCCAATGCACTCGATGATGAGGTATTGAAGGAGAAGATCAGGAGTGCGAATATTATAGGGATACGGTCGAGGACCCATATTACGAAGGATATTCTCAATGAAGCGGAGAAGCTGCTTGCCATAGGGTGTTTCAGCATTGGAACGAACCAGGTTGATGGTCATGCTGCGAGGCTGATGGGTATTCCGGTTTTCAATGCACCTTTTTCGAACACAAGGTCGGTGGCTGAGCTGGTAATTGCCGAGGCGATTCTTCTTATGAGGAACATACCGGTAAAAAATGCGGCTGCACATAAGGGGAAGTGGCTCAAGTCGGCGGCAAATTGTTTTGAGATCCGCGACAAGAATCTGGGTATTGTGGGTTATGGCCATATCGGGTCGCAGGTTTCGATTCTTGCTGAAGCCCTTGGGATGAATGTGTACTATTATGACATTGCCAGGAAACTGAGTCTGGGAAAGGCTGTTGCCTGTTCCTCCCTCGAGGAACTTCTTTCAGTATCGCAGATTGTTACTCTGCATGTTCCCGAGACACCTCTGACAAGGAATATGATTAGCGAAAAGGAAATTGCCCTTATGCGATGGGGATCATGTCTGGTCAATGCATCCAGGGGTTCGGTGGTAAACATCCAGGCTTTAACGGCGGCGCTTGAATCGGGTCGCCTTCTCGGTGCCGCACTTGATGTTTTTCCGGATGAGCCGGCTTCGAATAATGATCCGTTTGTATCGGAGCTTCAAAAGTATGACAATGTGTTGCTCTCACCGCATGTCGGCGGAAGTACTGTCGAGGCACAGCATAACATCGGAACTGAAGTGGCAGAGAAACTGGTTAGGTACAGCGATACGGGATCGACCATCGGAGCCACTAATTTTGTCCAGCTATCCCTTCAACCCAATAATAATGCCCAGCGCTTCCTTCATATACACAAGAATGAACCGGGCATTCTGAGGGAGGTTAACTATGTTTTCACCTCAAGGGGGATAAACATAGCGGGTGAGTATCTGCAAACCGATTCAGAAATTGGATATGTGATTATCGACACTGAAAGCTGTCTGGGTTCGGAAATAATAGATGAACTGAAGGCAATCAGGGGAACAATCAGGGTAAGGATGCTCTACTGATCTTTGTGTCCGGCATATCAGCAGGCACTAACTGCAATCACGTACCCTCTGTGAGTTTCTTCCGTACCGGTTCCGGACCGAATGACAGTTTTTCGATCGGAATGAATGAGTCGTCGTGTTTATCTGTTATCTCGATATTAGGACACATACTCTTGAACAATACCCTGATGGCATTTTCTACATTCTGTCTGATAGGATTATAGATCCATTCGAATTCTTCAGGTCCCTTCTCGATTGAGTTTTCAACGCTCATACGGTATTTTTCCTTGAGCTTGTTGGCATACTCGAAGAGATCGTAGCTGACCATCCATATTTTGTCGGCAAAGATGTTGGGGTACTTGTATTCATATATCTCAAAGAAGTCCCATTCCATCTTCCTTGTTCCGAAGGAAAGGAATTTGGGATTGATGTTTGCAACGGTGAGCACATCGAGGGTGCTGTCGTATTTGAACCTGAGTTCCTTGATGTCGATACCGTACTTTGCCTTCAGCGATACACTGAGGCTTCCGAAATATTTGATATCCCTTCCGTCATATTCTTCCCTGTTTATTATCGGGCGTGTGAATTTAGTGTTGATTTCAAACAGGTTCAGTTCAAGTATGCTTTTGATCTGGGTGACCTGGAAATGTCTTTCCCTGAGAAAGTTGTTTTCTTCAGCAAGATCCTTGTTCTGCTTAGCCAGGTCATTATTTTTATCGTCGAGCTTTTTAATATTGTCCTCAAACAGGGTGACTTTCACATTCAGGTTGATAAGCTGCTGGATTCCAAGAATTATCAAAGCTGCGCCGAGTACGGCAAGACCCCAGACAATGAGTTTGCCGGAGAGAAGTATTAGAGCAAGGATGACAAGAGCTGCGATTATAAGATATGATTTTGGAAACTTCATTCTGTTGGTTTTGATAAAGATATTCTTTGCTGCAAATTTAATTGAACATTTCTCAATTTGTTCCTTAGTTTTCCTTTAATATTGAAATTTGAATTATGGAACAGAAAGGGTCTCATCTTGCTCTTGGGACGGAGAATATCCGTAAGCTTTTGCTTCAGTATGCCATACCCTCGGTGATTGCCATGACAGCGGCATCGCTGTACAATATTATCGACAGCATATTCATTGGACAGGGGGTAGGGGCACTGTCTATTTCGGGTCTCGCGATCACTTTCCCGCTGATGAACCTTGCCGCAGCTTTCGGATCGCTGGTGGGTGTCGGAGCTTCAGCCCTGTTGTCGCTCAGACTCGGGCAGAAGGATTACAGTACAGCAAACACAATACTTGGGAATGTCCTGGTGCTCAATCTGATCCTTGGGTCTCTGTACACTTTTGTGGTTCTGCTGTTTCTCGATCCAATACTGCTGTTCTTCGGGGCCAGTCCTGAAACACTTCCATACGCTCATGATTTTATGCTGATAATCACCCTGGGCAATGTGGTGACCCACATGTATTTCGGATTGAATGCCCTTATGCGGGCTTCGGGGAATCCTGTCAGATCGATGTATGCCACAATCTTTTCGGTTATTATCAACCTTATCCTTGCGCCCGTGTTCATTTTTGTCTTCGGCTGGGGCATAAAGGGTGCTGCACTTGCCACTGTGATTGCACAGACATCGATGATGTTGTGGCAGCTGTTGTATTTTACGGATAAGAGCCGTTCGATTCATTTCCGGAAGGGCACTTTCAGGCTGAAATCGAAGATAGTCAGGGATTCCATGTCGATAGGAATGGCTCCTTTTCTGATGAATGTCACTGCAAGCGCAATTATCATTCTGATCAACCAGAGCCTTATACGGCACGGAGGCGACATGGCCGTTGGTGCGTACGGTATCATAAACCGGGTTGCGGCCCTGTTTGTGATGATCGTCCTCGGGCTGAACCAGGGTATGCAGCCCATTGCCGGTTATAATTTCGGGGCCAGGCAGTTCGACAGGGTAACCTCAGTTCTGAAACTGACAATATTTCTTGCAACCGGGGTGGTGACGCTGGGTTTTCTTCTGGGTGAGTTCTTTCCCCATGTCGTAGCTTCGATATTTACAAGCGATAAGGAACTCATTGAGATTGCGGCTCCGGGGCTGAGGATAGTTATGCTGGTATTTCCTCTGGTCGGGTTCCAGATGGTGGCGTCAACCTTCTTTCAGAGTATAGGAATGGCGGGCAAGGCTATCTTCATGTCTCTGACACGCCAGGTCCTATTTCTGTTGCCGGGATTATTGATATTCCCGAAGTTTTTTGGTGTTAAGGGCGTATGGTACAGTATGCCGGCTGCCGACACCCTGTCGGCTGCGGTAGCCATTTATATGCTTACCGTGCAATACAGGAAGTCAATATTAAAACAGAAATCCATGGTGTAAAAACTAAAGGTGGAATGAAAAGTAAATTTGTAATTACGATCGGCCGCCAGCTTGGAAGCGGTGGCCGTATAATAGGAGAGAAGCTTGCATCCAGGCTTGGCATTGCTTTTTACGACAAGGAGCTTATTCAGATTGCTTCACAGGAAAGCGGTCTTGGAAAGGAATTTTTTGAACAGGCTGATGAGAAGAAGTTGTACAGTGTTTTCGGCGGATTATTCGGGCTCAGGGGCACTATAGCCGAAGAGCCTTTTTCAACTTATTATCTCAACAACGAGACTCTTTTCAAAATACAGAGTGATGTTATCAGGAAGCTGGCGGACAAAGAATCGTGCCTTTTTGTGGGAAGGTGCGCTGATTATGTGCTGGGCGGGCATCCAAGAATCCTGAATGTTTTTGTAAGTGCCGATCTTGCCGATCGTGTTCACAGGATAGCGGAACAGCAGAAGCTTACGCCCGAAAAAGCCCGGGATTTTATCGAGAAAGCTGACAAGAAGAGGGCAGCCTATTACAACTATTTCAGCAATAAGTCCTGGGGTGCGGCAGATACTTATCATCTCTGCGTTAATTCGTCGTGGCTCGGACTTGATGAGACAGTTGAGTTAATAGGCAGTTTTGCTTTAAAAAGGTTCGGATTGTGATCACCTCCGCATGTGGTGGTCTTTCTGAACCAGAGTCCTGGTGTTTGCGGATCCGTGCGAGGGGATGAAAAGAGAGCATCCTGTATCCAGAAGCTTTCCCCATGAAATGATAAGCTGCCGGGGGTCTTCTGCAAAGGGAGGGAATGCTGATCCGGGAAAAATCCCGACCATGGCGTCCCCGACAATGGCAATCTCATCTTCTATTATGACACTTAACGAACCGGCAGTATGTCCGGGTGTGTGCAATATATAGGCGTTGATACCGAAATCCTTCAAATCATAAACCGAATCAACAATAATATCCTGACGGCAGGATTTGTATCTGCCAATTGAATATCCTGTAGCTGAAAGCAATTTGACAATTGCCTTTGAGAAGGCGAAAGTCCCGCGAGGAGCAGGACTTGTTCCGGAGGCCACAAACTGTGCTTCATTTCTGTGGACAATCACCGGGGTTTTGAAGGCTTTCCTTATCCTGGCGGCATTTCCGGCATGGTCGAAATGGGAATGGGTCAGGATCAGGCAATCGATATGATAAACAGTCAGCTTGTTAAGCCGCAGCTTTAACAGCCGCCACTCGAGACCGGTGCCCGTATCCACCAGAATGTTTTTGGTTCCGTTGGTTACAAGAAATACATTACTGCGTCCCGACAGGACACGGATAATCCGAATTCCGCCTGATGTAATCCAGGTCTTCATCTTTCGCTAAGCAGTTCCATGCTGATTTATACGGATTTTCTTCCGCCTTATTGTTGGCAGAACCGGAAACCAAAGGATCGGGGTGATTTTTTCCTAATGCCTCGTGTGCTATGTGCCGCAAATAATTCCCAGCTGCTCTGAACCAGTTAAAGATTTTCGATACTTTTATAGACGCGTAAAACAAGACCAATGATTAAAGCAGAAAGATTTGAAGGTTTGGTTGCCGCACCTTTTACTCCGATGGACAAAAGCGGCAATATTAAGTATGACACGATAGGTCCCTATTATGATCTTCTTGAGAAGAACGGGGTAATCGGTGCCTTCATCAACGGATCGACAGGGGAGGGGCCCTCTCTCACCCAGAAGGAAAAGCAGCGCCAGGCAGAGGGATGGGCTGAACGGCTTAAGGCAGGAGGAAAGGTTCGCGTCATCAATCTGGTTGGGGGAACATCGTACAGGGAATGCATTGAAAATGCCATTTTCTCAAGCGAGCTCGGACTTTCAGCAATCGCCATTCTGGCGCCCTATTATTACAAGCCCTCATCTCCGGGCCAGCTTGCCGAGTTTTGTGCCAGGATAGGCGAATCGGTTCCGGGGATGCCTGTATATTTTTATCATATACCGGTTCTTACCGGGGTAGGTATGCCAATGTATGGATTCATTGAAAAGATATCGGGTATGCTCCCGAATTTTGCAGGGATAAAATATACCCAGGAGGATCTTATGGATTTCATGAAATGCCTTAATTATGACGGTGGCAGGTATGAGATGCTCTGGGGGCGCGATGAATGCCTTCTGCCGGCCCTTGCTGCCGGCTGCAGGGGCGCAGTGGGAAGTACATATAATTATGCGGCACCTCTTTACATGAAACTCATTGAAGCATTTAATGCCGGGGATCTCGTGGAGGCGCGGCGACTCCAGCAAATGTCGGTAAAAATGATAGACCTTCTCGGCAAATACGGTGGGATGGCTGTTGGCAAGTTTTTTATGAAGTATGCCAGCCTCGACTGCGGTGAGTGCAGGATGCCGGTTACAAATCCGGCCGCCGAATTGTACACTGAATTCGTTGAGGATGTCAGAAAGCTTGGGATGGATGACCTGTTCTCAAAGTTTTAATTAAAGTCCGGGTGGTGCCGGTCAGTTCATGATTATCATCATACCGCTGCTGCTGCTGTTGCCAAACCTCGGATTAACCACATTGTTGTAGATCGATCCGAAAGTATAGGAGAGTCCGAAATTCAGATAGTATTCATATTGGGTAGCGATCTCCTTCCTCTGCAGAAGTATCTCGTCGTAGGTAAGGTCCTGTTTCACAAGGTTTATCTGGTCATGTATCATTGAAGCGCCTCCTCCGAAATTAAGTGAAAGTCCCTTGGCGATCCTGAAATTGAAATAGCCGCTGAACGACAGGTTGTTCTTTGACCAGTCATGGAGATAATTGCTGTACTGCAGCGTGAAATCAATAGAACCCCATTTCTGTATTACCTCGTATGAGGCTGAAAGCGTATGAAGAAACAGGTTTTCCCTGATTTTGTCGTAAATTGTTGTGTCGGCATATTCTACCAGATTAATACCTGCTGAATATAATACTCTCATCTGCCGTCTGGTTGATTCGGAATAGGGGAAAAGATCATATTCAATTCCGGGCATCAGGTTGTAATAAAGTTTCTTGTTGCTGTAACTTGAAGAACCGACGGTTGTTGATCCCCCGTACGACCAGTGGTCCGAAATGCTTCTCACAACCAGTCCGGTAACATACTTGGTTTTTGATTTGCTTGTGACGGTGCTTTCGCCGATTATATATTCAGATGCATTTGTGTTATACCTGGCGTTTATATCGATCTTCCATTTCTCGGTGATTTTTGCTGCTGCAAGGTTTCCCGTGAGATAATAGTATTTGTAGGTTTTCTGGCCGTTAAGATAACTGCTTAGTGACCCCTTGAACACCCAGCTTTTCCATTTGTCGCTCGTTACGGTTTCAGTTAAGGGCTGGCTGAAAGAAATATTCATGTATTGAGCAAGGGGAGTCCGCGCCACATACCGCATCAGGCCCATTTTCAATGTCCTTACCATTTTCTGCCGGTAGCCCTCGGTGGTTTCGTCAGGTGTTGTCACGAAGGAAATCGTATCGCGCATTCCCGCAAATTCATGCTGACCAACCAGGAAATAAGTGTATTCATGGCCGCCCGAACCGGTTCTCTGGCTGGTTGATATTATGTAAACACCTGCATCTTTGATGTCGCGGACATAGTTTACATACGGGATTTCCCTCCGGACATAGTCGGTGCTCTCCATGAAAACATTAAGGGCGTCTTTTCTGAGGGTATCGGGCTGAATTGCAGGTTCCTGCGATATGCAGTTGACAATGTTGAATAAAAGGACTGTAGCAAGGATTGTTCTTTTCATTACAGGATAAGAGATTTACATGATTGACGACGAAAATAAGCAATTTACCGGATTTGCATGTTAAATAAGGATAAATATTAGAAAATTAAAACCGGCGCTCATCATTAAGCGCCGGTTTTTACAAGGAATTAACAGAATGAAAAACAGAAGATAGTCAGTGAAATTTCCAGACTATTCGCTACGGTCAATTTCAGCTTTGTTTTTCAGGCCTTCATCGGTCATAATCCAGATATTGTCCCTGCTGTCTGTAACTTCATATTCATAGTCGTCGGAGTATTCCCATTTCCAGCCCTGAATTTCATGCTGACGGCTGAACATCTCCCTCGTTGTATTGTCGAGATGAACTATTGTGCCCTGGGGAATAAACATATCCAGTTCAACCTCATGAAGCGACCATTTGGTTCCTGCAGGCAGGGAGAAATATTCGTCAATGAAAATCGTGTCGGCAGAGATTCTGTAATTATAAATCAATGCCTCAGCGTTTCTTTTTGCATCCGACTTGCTTCTTCCTGTTGCCCTTTTCCTTACACTGATCATAAGCGATTCATCAGATGACTGATTGATGTCGAAATCCGTGGTAATATGGATCTCTTTGCTTGCATCATTCAGGAATACTGTATAATCTCTGTCGAATGTTATGTCCTTGTCAAAATTAAGGTTAGCTGCCTTTTTGTCTGCTGAGATGTAAAGGTTGCGAGGTGCCTTTTCGATGACCTCCTCGGAAACCCGTCCGGACATTTCAGCAAAGCCCACTCCTTCGTTGAACAGCAGTATTGAGAAAGCGGCCAGGCTTATCACCCAGAATACCAGTGCCAGAAGACTGATGATCCCATCCTTTGCCCTGAACCAGAATATCATCTTGACTCCCCAGTAAATAAGAGCCAGAAGCGGGAGGATGATAATTATCGACAGAAGTACCAGCAGCCATGGAGCAACGGCAGGATTGACAATGTAGCTTAGGAAATCGGGCAGGTAGAACAATTTGACTCCCACGGAGCCGGTCGAGAAATACCCTGGATAGTTCAGGAAGAATACCATAATGTATGAAACCAGTGCTATAAATCCTCCGATTACAAATGCAATCCCTGTTATGATCAGTATGATCCGGAGAAAGATAAAGAGCACTTTGCCTATAGCCCTGAGGATCTCGTTAATTGCATGTCCGGCCCCGGAGCCTTCCGGCTTAGCCTGGGTGCCCGTAATTGCTGATTGTGAGGTATTTGAGAAAGAAGAGCGGAAGTCATTCCTGCCATACATTTCCTTTTTCTGAGCATCGCTTAAGGCAGAGGGAAGTGCTATCCACAGGGCAATGTAGACCAGCGGCCCGACAAAGAAGAAAAATGTGAAAATGACAAAGGCCAGTCTGATCCATACAGATTCAATATTCAGAAAAGGAGCCAGTCCGCCGCAAACACCACCCAGTATTGTATCATCGGGATTCCTGTAGAGTTTTTTTGATTCAGCCGTCCGCGGCCTGGCTGCCTGTTCACTTACCGGTTCCCCGTCCGCATCAAAGTCCTCGGGTTTGCCTATGATTGAAATCATTGCCTCTACATTCTCCCTCGAAATGACGGCAGCTCCGGCACCCTGGGAATTGAATATCTCGGCGATCCGCAATTCTATGTCTTCTATTGTTTCGGCGCCGCCCTGTGTGTTCTTGAGCCTGTCGTTAATATCCTGGAGATAACGGCGCAGGATTTTATAAGCCTCTTCATCAATCTGGAAAAGTGAGCCTCCAAGGTTTATTTTGATAGTTTTATCCATTTTGTTTTCAGTTAAAGAGTTTATAAGCTAAGACTTTGTCCTGATGAGATCAACCGATTCCACAAGCTCATCCCACGATTTGTCGAGTTCGGCAAGGTAATTTTTGCCTTCGTCGGTGAGTTCATAGTATTTTCTTGGAGGTCCTTGCTGTGATTCCTCCCAGCGGTAACTGAGGAGACCTGCATTTTTCTGCCTGGTCAGCAGTGGATAAAGAGTTCCCTCGACGACAATCAGCTTAGCCTCCTTGAGTTCCTTTATTATATCACTTGCATAGCAGGAATTTTTCGAAAGTACCGACAGGATGCAGTACTCGAGTATCCCTTTTCGCATCTGTGCTTTTGTATTTTCCAGATCCATATTGCTAAATTTTAGATGATTACAATTTCATGTTTTTTCTTACGGTATTAAACTCGCTCTTAACGGCTTCCTTTATGTTATGGATATTCACCGGGTCGCCTTTCATCTCGATCTTCTGGGCTGTGGTTTTTGCTTCGGGAAGCACTATATACAGGATCAGATAAATCAGGAATCCCACGCCTCCGGCCAAAGCCAGAGCCAGAAAAATAATCCTGATCAGCCACGGTTCGAGATCCCAGTATGCACCCATGCCTGCACAGACTCCCCCTATTATGCGGCGGTCGGGGTCGCGGTACATCCGGTGAGGCCCCGGGGTCGAGAATTTCTCTTTCCGCGACGGGCCTTCGTTGTTCGAAATATCTTCAGGGCTGCCCATGATGGTGATTATTTCGTTCACGTAGGAAATATTGATGACCTGTTTGTAGCCGGTCAGTTTCTGTCGAAAGAGATCGGACATTCTGCTTTCGATATCCGAAAGAATTTCTGATGAGCTCTCTTCCCCTGCAAAGTGGAGCTCCAGATTCTTAAGGTATCGCTTAAGTTCTGAATAGGCATCTTCATCAATGTTGAAAGAGAAGCCGCCCAGGTTGACACTTACTGTGATTTTCATAGTACTTTCAAAATATTACTACTGTTAAATATAAATAACTATACGATGCAAAGATATAATAAAATAATTATACTATGCAATACATAGTACTAAAAAATTATATGAATTTTTAAAATATTTTGTATGTGAAAGATAATCAGCAATCTAAAAAGCAAGTCTTCCGGGAGCCCCAAGAAGGTCTTAACATTCTGCACATTGATTATTTCACTTTTCCCCTTGCCCGGTTTCCCCACACGGTTTACCCCCTGCCACCTAAGGGGTACTCTTTGTACCTATTTTTTTTGAAGGAGGATCATTTCATTCCTTTTTGCGTTCTACCCCCCAACCCCCCTAAAGGGGGGCTTTAGTTCGCTGGATTACAACTATTTATTGGATATATCGTACTCCGGACTAACTTTCAATCTGAAAACAGTTAACTATCTATGTGTGGATCATCTCTATACTTGTATATAGCACATCAATAGTTCTTTAAGCCCCCCTTTAGGAGGGTGGGGGGGTAAACAAAAAGCTGGACAATGATTCTAACTTCTTCCCCCACTTTGATTATCTTTACGGTTTATAGATAAACAACAGAATTCATGGCAAAACAACACAAATGGGGCATCCTTGCCCCCGGGAGGATAGCTGCAAAATTTGCGAACGGGTTGAAGGTCCTGGGAAATGCTGAATTATATGCTGTCGGATCGCGTGATGCAGGAAGGGCAAAGCGGTTCGCTGAAGAACACGGATTCAGGAAGCATTACGGGTCGTACGAAGAACTGGTTGGAGATCCTGATGTGGATGTAATCTATATTGCTTCACCTCATTCGGAACATTATGAACAGACTCTGCTGTGTCTGAGGAACAAAAAGGCCGTGCTGTGTGAGAAGGCATTTTCACTTAACAGCAGGGAAACGGATGAGATGATAGCCGAAGCCCGCCGGCAGGATGTTTTCCTAATGGAGGCTCTCTGGCCTCCGTTCCAGCCGTTTTATCTTAAGGCTCATGAAATAGTAAGATCAGGTGTTCTGGGCGACATTATTAACATGCATGCCTGGTTCTCCTTCATTCCGCCCTATGATCCGGTTGACCGTAAATTCAATATATCCCTGGGAGGAGGGTCGCTTCTTGACATTGGAATTTATCCGGTTATCGACGCCCTTTCATTTCTGGGTGTCCCTGATGAAGTAAAGGCAGACGCATCATTTGGTCAGACCAGATCGGAGGAATCGATAGCTGCGGTTCTGAAGTATAATTCCGGAAAGCTTGCGACCATTTACAGTTCATTCAGGACAAATAATGGGATAGGATGTGATCTCTTCTGCGAAAAAGGGAACCTGACTGTATCGCGGGGACGGGATATGAATCAAAGGGTGATACTTGATATTCACGGCAAGGAAAAGGAAACTTTCGTATTCACCCCGCCTGCTCTCGGATATCACTGGGAAGCAGAAGAGGTTATGAATTGTCTCGACAGGCAGTTGAAGGAAAGCCCTGCCGTACCGCTTTCTTTCAGTGCCGGCCTGATGCTTACGCTCGACAGGATAAGGGAGTCGGCAGGGATTGTATTTCCGGGAAGAGATTAGAAAATTAATTATTCGGTTAGACAGTAATTACGGGATGGCTGCCTGCTATTGAACAGCCCGACCACCGCCATGTCAAAGTCAGAAATCAGCACCGGAGCCGATAAGTCGTTCTACCTGAAGAAGCTCAAGCTGAGCATGCTGGTACCTGGGATTTTTGTATTCCTTTTGTGGCTTGTAAAGGCAGTTGAGATATTGTTTGACCTCGATCTTACACGGCTGGGAATCTATCCTCTTGAAATGAAAGGCCTTGCCGGGATATTGTTTTCTCCTTTCATCCATTCCGGTTTCAAGCATCTGTTCAACAACAGCCTTCCACTTTTTTTTCTTGGGACAGCCTTCTTTTATTTCTATTCAGAGATAGCTGTAAAGGTGTCTCTGTGGACCTGGTTTCTGACGGGCCTTTCCGTATGGCTGGCCGGTCGGCCCTCATGGCACATCGGGGCAAGCGGACTTATTTACGGATTTGCCTCATTTCTGTTTTTCAGCGGCATCATAAGGAAATACTTCAGGTTGGTCGCCCTGTCACTTCTGATAGTATTCATCTATGGTTCAATGGTATGGGGAATTTTCCCCGATGTCTATGAAAATGTTTCATGGGAGTCGCACATGCTCGGATTCATTTCCGGGATTATACTCGCTGTTGTGTACAGGAAAGAGGGCCCGCAGGAACCGGTCCATGAATGGCTCGATGAGGATGAGGAAGAAGAAAAGGATAAACCGGACTGAACCGCTGCTTGTTCAGGTCCCAATCATTAAGCCGGTTGATATTAAGTGAAATTCATTCGTCTGATGAAAATTTAGTTTGACGCGTGTGATCGGGATTTGTTAAAAATCATTAAATCATTCTGTTACATTATATCCAAAGGGCAAAAAACAGAAAAAAAACATGACATTTGCATAATATGTCCGGATTTCACCAAACAATAAGTGAAAAATTATGAGAAAATTTCCTGAATTATTTCTTTATATTTTTTTTTCAGCCATCATTCCGCAGGCTGTCTTATCACAGGAAGCCGCAGCTCCGGATTCGGTAAGAATCAATGCTGTTAAAATCTTTCTCGATTGCAGGGATTGTGATATGAACTACACAAGGCAGGAAATCCCATACATTAACTATGTCAGAGATGTAAAAGAAGCAGAAGTTTATATTCTTGTTACGGAGCAAAGTGCAGGTAGCGGTGGCGAACATTTTACCTTTACCTTTCAGGGGCAGGGCAAGTTTCAGGGGCTTGATGATACTCTCACGTATACAACCAGTCCAGACCAGACCAGCACAATAATAAGGGAGAAAAGGACAAACATGCTGAAGATGGGTCTGATGAGGTATGTGGCAAAAACCCCTCTTTTCAATGAAATAGATATAAGTCATACAGGTAATCTGGAGGAGCAGGAGGTTATCGACAGGTGGAACAACTGGGTTTTTTCGATATCCACCGAACCTCAGTTCGAGTCGGAAGAGACAAACAAGGAGCTTTTTCTGAGGAACTCATTAAACATTAATAAGATCACCCCCGAAATCAAATTGGAGGTCGAGATGGATCACTTTTACAGACGTGAGAAATTTGTTGAGGATGCAGGAACCGAGGATGAAAGTGTAAACACCTATACAACCAGTGATTTGAGAATACAAAACCTTTTTGTAAAAAGCCTCAGCGAACACTGGTCGGCAGGCCTGAGGTGGGATATCGGATCCTCAACCCGTGAAAACTACAATCTGGCCACCAATATACTTCCGTCGGTCGAGTATGACATATTCCCGTACAGCGAGGCGACTCACAGGCAGTTAAGAATACTATACGGTGCAGGTTTTCAGGGAAATAACTATATTGACACAACAGTATTCAACAAGGCAAAGGAGAATCTTTTTCTTCAGACGCTGAACATTGCCTTTGAGGTCAGGAAGAAATGGGGTTCCATAGGCATTTTACTCACTGGCTCGAATTATTTCCATGATTTTTCAAAGAACAGGATCGAACTGAACTCATCGCTTAGCATAAGGATTTTCAAGGGGCTGTCGGTTCAGATACAGGGTGGTATTGCTCATATCAACGATCAGCTGAACCTGAAGAAGGGAGGGATTACTGAGGCCGAAAGACTGTTGCGGCTGAGAGAGCTGGCAACCAGGTATCGCATTGATGGAGGTGTTGAGCTTACATATACCTTCGGTTCAATATATAATAATGTAGTTAATCCCAGATTCAGCTCATCAAGATTCAGGTTTTAACCTGACAGAACTGTTTTCAGGCTTTTAGAAGGATTGCTCCGGTGAGTGATCTGTATATCCCGCGTTTTTGTTTTTTTGGTACATTTACTGCACTTATCCGGCAACATTATGCACGAGAGGTTCAGGTACGGTACCGGGAATGACCTTCTTCAGAAAGCAAAGGAGCTCGGACTGGAGCTTCCCTGGAGCGATGACATTTCTTCCCTCCTGATGCCCTTTGATCTTAATGGGTTTAATGTATCAAACCGTCTGGTGGTTCAGCCGATGGAGGCTCATGACTCGGAAAACAACGGTTCTCCCTCGGAGCTTACCCGAAGGCGTTATCTGCGCTACGCTTCAGGGGGAAGCGGGATAATATGGTATGAGGCTGTATCGGTAGTTCATGAGGGCAGGTCGGGGCCGCATCAGCTATGGATCAACAAGCTTAATTTCGATTCCTTTGCGCGGCTTAATGATGAGGTGAGGGAACATGCTTCAAATCAGGCGCCCGATCCTTTTTTGGTGATTCAGCTTACTCATTCGGGGCGTTACAGCAAGCCCGAAGGTGTACCGAAACCACAGGTAGGTGCTCCCAATCCCATCCTTGACAAGACAACGCCGGTAATCCTTACCGATGATGACCTGAAGAGGCTTGCCGACAGGTTTGTCGAATCGGCCAGGCTAGCATACAGGGCCGGATTCAATGCGATTGACCTGAAGGCATGCCACGGTTATCTGGTGATTGACCTTCTGGCGGCAAAAACCAGGGAAAACAGTATTTTCGGAGGAGAAGAGACCCGCCTGAGATTCCGTTTCCTTTTGGAGACAATAGACCGGATCAAGGATTATGTACCAGAAATAATGATTACAACACGCCTGGGCATTTCCGATTTGTATACCGGCGGATTTGGTGTTGATGCTGACGGAGAACCTGATTTTACTGAGAGCCTTCAGTTGGTTGAACAACTTGCCTCGCGGGGTATAGAGCTTTTGAACATTACGATGGGAAGTCCCTATCATAATCCTCATGTCAGCAGGCCTTACGATACTCCTGTTCCGGGCAGTAAGGTGCCAGAGGAACATCCTCTTCAGGGCGTGATGAGAATGATAAATGGCACAGCCCTGTTCCGGGAAAGGTTTCCCGGATTGGCAATGGTTGGATCAGGCTGGTCATATCTGAGGCATTTGGCCCCCGGTGTGGCAGCAGCCGTTATCGGTAGCGGAAGAGCCACCTTTGCAGGTTTTGGAAGAAATTCATTTGCTTATCCGTCGATGCCCCTCGATCTGATGAATACAGGAAAGGCCGCCCCGAAGAAAACATGCATCACCTGCTCGGGATGTACCAGGCTGATAAGGAGCCTGAGGCCCGGAGGATGCGTGATACGCGACAGGGAAATATACGGAAATGAGCTGAAGAAAATGATAGCAGATGGAAAGTGAAATAATCCGGACTGATCGTTTTTCTGTAAGGTATTGCAGTCTCAACACACTGATAATCGGAAGTGGCGCTGCATCACTTAATGCTGCTGTGAGTCTGCACTCAATGGGAGTAGAGGATATTATGATAGTTACCGCGGAATTGGGAGGGGGCACTTCGAACAATGCAGGTTCCGACAAGCAGACTTATTACAAGCTCTCGCTTGCCGGCGGGGAATCCGATTCGGTAAGAGAGATGGCTCAGGACCTCTTCGACGGGAAGTGCATGCATGGCGATATTTCTCTTTGTGAAGCCCAGGGATCGGTTCAGGCTTTCATAAAGCTGGTTGGCCTGGGAGTTCCCTTTCCCCGTGATAAATATGGCTCATTTGCAGGTTATAAAACCGACAATGATCCCCGTGCAAGGGCGACTTCGGCCGGTCCCTATACATCGGGGATGATTGTAAAGGCGTTGGCGGGTGAGGTTCACAAAAGGAATATTAAGGTACTTGACAACCATCAGGTGGTTGAGTTGCTTACCAGTGGGGATGGGAGCAGGATTATTGGGGCTATTGCCATCGATACAATGAAATTGGATCCCTTTGATTCTTTTGTAGTATTTAACACTGTCAACATAATTCTGGGGACCGGCGGACCGGGTGAGATGTATGAGGACAGTGTTTATCCTCTTTCACAGACAGGGTCGCCCGGCATGGCATACAGAGCTGGCGCGGCAGGACAGAATCTCACAGAATCACAATTCGGGATTGCATCCATGAAGTTCAGGTGGAATCTTTCGGGAAGCTATCAGCAGGTAATTCCGCGATATTTTTCGACCGACAGTTCGGGAAAAGATGAAAGAGAATTTCTCAATGACCATTTTGAAGACTACAGGGATCTGACCAGGGCCATTTTCCTTAAAGGTTACCAGTGGCCGTTTGATCCGTTACGGATAGCGGACAGCGGATCATCGCTTATAGATTTGCTTATATGGCAGGAAAAGGTTCAGAAGGGAAGAATGGTATTCATTGATTACCGTAAAAACCTTACATGGGAGGAAAAAGAGACGTTTGATCGTGGTGAACTCGACCCTGCAGCAAGAGATTATCTTGAAAGCAGTGCATCGTTGCAGGAGACTCCGCTTGAGAGGCTTCTGTCGATTAACAGGCCGGCTTATGAACTTTACAGGGATCATGGGATAGATCTGGCGTCGGAGCCTCTTGAAATCGGGATCTGTGCTCAGCACAACAACGGCGGACTAAAGGCAAATATCTGGTGGGAATCGGATTTGAAGCATCTGTTCCCGGTGGGTGAGGTTAACGGTTCGCACGGAGTTGCCAGGCCTGGAGGTTCAGCACTAAATTCAGGTCAGGCCGGAAGCTTCCGTGCAGCGGAATTCATAAGCAGGAGGTACAACAGCAAGCCTCCTGACAGAGATGAATTCATGGTATCGGCCGGAAATGGAATAAAACAGGTTTTCGATACTGCCCTGAAGTGGCTGGGATCGCCGGACAACAAATCCGGGAACCAGATCCTTTCGGAGATGCGTCACAGGATGTCGTACGCCGCAGGAATCATCCGCGACAGGCAGAATATAAATGAAGCTTCTGAGGAAGCTGCCTCTCTTTTTAAATCGGCGGGCAGCAGGTTTGGAGCATCATCGACGCGAGAGCTTGCCGCATGTTTCAGAATATCGGATCTCTGCCTAACCCATTTCATTTATCTCGAGGCGATCAGACATTATATAGAAGAAGGAGGCAGAAGCCGCGGATCTTATATTGTAACGGGCGGAGTGAAATCGCCTTTGAAGGGACCAGCTGGAAATTATTATGAAACAGAGCTTTGCCGGTACGACAGGGACGTTGAATCATCCATACAGGAGGCAAGGTTCGTTAATGGCAAAGTCAGTTTCACAAGCACGGCAGTAAGGGAGGTCCCTGAGCAGAACCTGTGGTTCGAGAAGGTGTGGAAAGAATATCTTGAAGATAATTATATCGGAGACAGGGATAATTCAACAAATTATTAACTTTAACGCCTCTAACCAAACCTGAAAAACTCATTTCGCATGAATGGGAAACCTGTAGCCGTTATTACAGGAGCCTCAAGGGGCATCGGTCGCGCAACTGCAATATCCCTCGCCGCTGAAGGCTATGATATTGCCGCCATTGCCCGGTCGGTCAACAGCGAGGGGATGGAAATCCTCGGATCTGAAGTTGAAAAGCGCGGAGCGCAATTCTTCCCTGTAGGCCTCGATATTTCATGCACCGTATGTCAGATGGAAGTTGTTTCCAATATTCTTGAGCGCTATGGCCGTATAGATTTTCTTGTCAATAATGCCGGGGTGGCTCCACTACACAGGAAGGATCTCCTTGAAATGACGGAGGATAGTTACGACCGTGTTATGAATATCAATCTCCGGGGTCCTGTCTTCTTTGCCCAGAAGGTTGCCAGGGAAATGATCTGGCTGAAAAGCCAGCTTCAGGGATACAAGCCGTCTGTAATCTTCATCACATCGGTATCTGCCGAACTCTCTTCACCCAACAGGACCGAATACTGTGTTTCAAAAGCCGGACTTAGCATGGCTTCTGCTGTATTTGCCGACCGTCTTGCAAAAGAAGGCATCAGGGTTTTTGAGGTCAGACCCGGGATCATAATGACCGACATGACCATCAAGCTCACTGATAAGTACACAGAACTGATCAATGAGGGATTTGTTCCCCAGCGGAGATGGGGTTTGCCTGAAGATGTCGGAAAAGCAGTGGCATCAATTGCCCGGGGCGACTGGGATTATTCCACCGGAATGGTGTTTGAGATCAGCGGCGGACTGAACATCCACAGCATGTAAGCAGACCGCTTCTTTCCTTAAAATGATAAAAAGCGATTGAACAAATCCTGAGTTTTCATTGTTATTTGTGTAAATTATCACACTTAGACAATGAAAAATTTATTATTGATTATGGGACTTACAATAGCAACAGCAGGTACAGGATCTGCGCAGGAAAAATTAGCTGCAATTAAGGAAAAAACAACTTTGTCATGGCTCGGAGAAAAGGTCATCGGACAACATACGGGAACCGTTGATATCAAATCAGGTCATCTTACATGGCTCGATAACAAAATTGCATCGGGAGAATTTGTAATAGACATGACTTCAATAAAGTCAGATGAAAATCTCGACAAGCTTGTGGGTCATCTCAAATCGGAAGATTTTTTCGGAGTGGACAATCATCCCGAGTCCAGACTTGAAATTACCGAAAGCACTCCCTTTGACAAGGGCACAGGAACCGTAAAGGGAAAACTGACAATTAAGAATATCACGCATCCGGTTGAATTCAGGGCTTCCATGCAGAAGGATGAAGAAGGTCACTGGTTTTATGCAAACATTGTCATCGACAGGTCGAAGTACAATGTCCGCTATGGCTCAGGGTCATTTTTTGACAATCTGGGAGACAAGACCATTTATGACGAGTTCAAGCTCAAGGTAAACCTATTTGTCGGGAAATCATGAATCGCGAGTGATTTCTGCAGACAA
>JAFGXK010000184.1 GCA_016936695.1 Bacteroidales bacterium
AATGAATTACAGGATATAATCAAAACACCTTTTAATAACTGTTAAAACTTTATTATTATGAAAAAAAATCTACTTATTCTGTTTAGTTTGTGCTTTGCATTTTTTATTTTAAATGTAAACGCACAGGTTCATCCCGATGGAAATCGTCTGGTAAACCTCTGGGATTTTGAATTTGGAAATGCGGACGATGCAAAGGGCTTCGCAGATGGTGAATTAAAAAATGGCGCCCTGGTCAGTGGAGGCCAGCTCCAGTTAACCGCTCTGGACGCGAAAGCTGGTTTTGTCGATATTCCAGGGGATGCCATAGAAATAAACACCTTTTCTGAATTAACCCTTGAAGTCTGGGCACAGCCATTTCCGACCGCGAATAGTGGTGCGAATATGCTGATGTACTTTGGAACAACCAGTGGAGGAGGTGTTGGCATCTATTACCTGTTTATTACCTCAGGTAGATTTGGGACTAATCCCTATGTGGCGATATCATGTAACGAGACAGAGCCATGGGCTAATGAAAATGGTATTGGAGCTGATGCAAGTTACGGGGATTCGACCATGCGTCACCATGTCATTACTATTAAGGATACAGTGATGCATTTTTATATTGATGGAACAAGGATTGATTCAACAATATTATCGTTGTCGTTTAATCGAATTGCCAATATCAGTAATGATTCTGTTTTCATTGGTAAAGCGGGTTATACTGCTGATCCTACATGGAAAGGATCAGTAGAATTAATTGGGCTCTGGGACCAGGAATTAACTGCGGATGAGATTCTCTGGTTGTTTCAGCAGGGAGCAAAACGGGACGAGATTGCCAGAACAGAATTAAATGATGTTCCGTCTCTGGTAAAGATCTATGCTGTAAATAATCAGTTATTCATTCGGAATATTTTAGAAATTACGGGAAATCTTTCTGTAAGCATCTATAATGTTACAGGTAGTAAAGTCTATCAGAATAAAAATTTCCGGAACGGAGAATATTTAAATCTCCAACAGGGAATTTATGTTGTAAAGGCAGACAATGAGAACCACCATTTAATAGATAAAATAATTATCAGGTAAAAACAGGAGGTTCTATCATAGATTTAGTTTTAGTAGCAGATGGTTGAAGGATTGCCTTAATTAAATAAGGCAATCCTCTTCCAGTCCCGACATCGGGCCGAGGTATGTATTGATGTTTTCCTCCGAAGCATGAGATACCTGGCCGCACCACGACCATATGATGACATTCACATCGGGATAATTCAACTAAGCAATACAGTTCCCTCCGCTTCTGTATTGCAGGTCTCACTGAGGACTTTTATCTAACTGGTTACCGTTAGATCTCAGGATTTCCGGCTTCGCTGGTAATTTACTGCCGACTGAATTCAGTCACAGCTTAATCACCTTGCCACTGCCGGTGATCGTTTGATGCACGGTTGGATTGCCGTAATAATACAGGTTGCCGCTGCCGCTAATGGTTACGTTGAGCGTATTGACCGCCCACACGGTCGCATCCCCACTCCCGGAGATGGTACAGTTGACGGTGTTGCATTGAATGATGCCGAAGTTTAAACTGCCCGACGCACGTCGGGATAAATGAGTGTAATACTCCGATGCTTGCATCGATAAAATACATTTTTTGTTGATACCTCGACAGCTCTGCTGCGAGGTAGTTCATTACGTTGCGGATCCGGACATCCCCGTTCTGTTACTTTCTCATCACTTTCACCCTTGCAACTTTCTCCCCGGTAGGATAGTCGGTTACCAGCAAAACATACATCTGCGCCGGGAGATTTGAAGGACAATCCAGCCGGAGAAGGTTCTGACCCGCCCGGACATCCTTTATGGACTGCAACAGGAGCTTTCCGGTCAGGTCATACAGGAGCACACTGATGGAACCCGGTTCCTCTGAAAACAATTCGATATTCAGATGGGAGTCGAAAAGGGTGGGGTAAACCCTGCAGCTGACCTCTTTTTCAATTTCCGCCTCACCCAGGGGTGTTTCCGCACCCAGGCAGATCCCGATACGCCGGGTGAAAACCGATCCCTCCCGGTCCGTGGCTGTGATATCCAGGTAACTGATCCCGTTCCCGGCACCGGTGGGTGTGATGGTGACGGAAGATCCCGAAAAAGCCAGGTCAAAGCCCCCGGCAATATCACAGCTATAAGCCGGATCATTGTATCCTGCTGTAAAAACGGAAAGCTCAATGGTCTTTCCCTCACCTTTTTTAAGATAATAGTGAGGCACCGACCACCATTCCAGGTAGTCCTCCAGTGCCGTGTAGCCATCCCTGTCCGGATCGGCATTTGAATCGGTGAAGTCACCCTGATCTGAATCCGGATTGCTCCCGAACAGGTTTTCCCACCAGTCGGGCAGTCCGTCCATATCGGAGTCAAAATCCGGGGGACGGGTTTCTTCCGGGTAATTCTCGTAACCTCCCGCATCATCCTGGTGATCGATTATCCCTCCCACCAATGACTTACTGCCTGTATAGGTATAGGTGCCGGTTAACGTCTCCCGGATGATCCTCTGATCATGCTCATCAAAGAGAGGCATGGAGCAACCGACATCGGACAGGACCGATTTATAGGCCTCCCTGGCCGTCTGGATCCGGGCATATGAAGGGAAAAATACTGAATCCACAAACACATCCCAATCGAGGATCTGTCCGCCCGATAGCTGATAATCCCGCGCGCAGTTGTTATCGGTTCCGTCGCAGGCAAAGGTGCTGTTTGTATTCTGAAGGATATTGCCCGAGTAATAATAACTCTGTGTCCCTTTTCCCGTTCCTTCCAGCTGGGCAGTCAGTATCATATTTTCGGTGGAGGCGACTCCTTTCTTATAATAATTATTCACAAAATTCACTTCATGGGCGCCACCGTCTGTGGTCCTTCCTCCCCAGTTGTACACCACGTTGTTGAATATATCAAGCCGCCCGGCATAGTACCCGGCTCCATCCAGACCGCCGGCCAGGCTCCAGTTCCGGCCATTGCAATGGGCCAGAAGATTGTGATGAAACGATCCGATGTCGCCGCCAATGCTTGCCGCATAACCATGGGCCTTGCCCTCGGGGTAGTTTTCATGATCCGCAATATTAAGGGCTTCAGAGATCAGGGTGCACTGCAGTGTAATGTTCAGGGCGTCCCGGGAACTGAACGCCTCATCAATCGTCCAGCTGATGGAGCAGTGATCGACAATGGAATGGTTGTTCCCTCTCATGCCAATGCCGTCAAACGTCGGACCGGCTCCCAGCCTCACCCGTATAAAGCGCGTGATGGTCTCTGTGCCCACACCCAGGGGAGCCGACCGGATGCAGATGCCCTTCCCCGGCGCAGTCTGTCCTGCTATGGTCACAAACCTGTCATTCAGAACCAGCCTGGATTCCAGTTTGATAATCCCGGACACTGCAAACAGGATGGTGCGCGGCCCGATATCATGGGTGATGGCTTCCCGGAGAGTGCCGGGACCGGCATCATTCAGATTGGTAACATAAACAACCTTTCCGCCGCGGCCGCCGGTGGCAAAACGGCCATAACCTTCGGCACCCCTGAAAGCCAGATGCCTGGGCTTGAATTTCCAGACATTGCCCTTCGTGGTGATCCCGGCGGAGTCGGTTTCATCGACACGCCAGAAATAGGTATCCAGATTGTAAAGCCCTTTAACATAAAACCCTGCAGAGTCGACAGGAAGCTCACCCCTGTAAACTCCGGCATTGGCTGGGGTGGCTCCGGCAACGGTCAGTGAATCTATACCAAAATAGAGGTGATGACTCCGTGTATAGCCGTTTTTAGCAGGTTTCCACTGAAGCGTGAAGGATCCTTCATCCGCATCCACATGCAGGTCCCCGTCTGCCGGCACAGGTTCGCGTGCCAACCTGGAAACCTGGCTGGTGTTGAGCTCAATCGCATTGATATGGACATTGAGATCGGTTGTTTTCCCTTCCGGGGCCACAAAATCCCTGACCGGTTCGATCCGCAGGACCATCTCCTGGTCCGCCCGGGTGACATTCAACTCCGTAAGCAAAATAGTAGCTTCAGAGGTCTCTAAAACCCGGACCGATCGCTTGATATTTTCGTGGATCAGCTGATCGTTCAGGTAGACGTTGATGGGCCAGTGATCCCTGGTTGTGGTGTCTTCCCAGATGTTGTGATAGGTTTGCAGGGCATGCATTCCTTCAGGCAGCCCGGTGATGTGCAGTTCCAGCTCACCACCCTCCCCGGGATGGGCCAGCAGGCTGTCGTTGTCCACCTTAACGCCATCGTTTACCAGTGTCATGTAATAGGGTGACTGGACCAGGGCCTTCGACCAGCTGGTCCGCATGGTGGCACTGTCGGCCGGAGAGGTTGCAACCAGTTCGAAGGTCACACCCGAAACCGTAATGGAATGACTGTGAACCCTCGGGATATACCATGGGGTATAACCCTCGGTGTTCACTTCCGATTCTCTGCGGCCTTCCATGTTGATATCGATTTTCGCAACGGGCAATTGTGCATTTACAAAAGCACCGATTCCCGTAAGAAGAATAATGATCCGGTATTTCATTATGTTTTAAAGTATGGTGGATTGATTCCCCTGATGAACAATGATGTTCTTTAATTTCCTGATAACAGGACAAACATGAAGCATCATAAGAACCTGAAAATATTTATAAAGATAATTCGTTTCAACCAATTTTGGTTCCCCAACCTTAAGGGAACAGAGCCACATCCAGAAGGCATAAGTCAATCGATTTCATCCTCCGTAGCTTTAGCGAAGGTAGACCAATCGCTCCGTCAGCCGATTGATGACTGGGGATGTCCAAAAGGTCAGATTACTATTCTAATAACTTACAATGTAAGTTTAAATTAGAAATTCCAATCATGGGTACACAAATAACCCCTCTCCTGTCTCCCCCTTTTTAAGTAAATGCCACCTGACATTGCAAGGGGTAAATAAAAAAATTCGAGTTCTTTAACATAATTGTTAATGATTTGAAGATACTGATTGATTACATGCCTGGCTATATTGGTTGTATAATGAATAAACTCAATGACTCTATGGTCATTAACCAGGGTTTTAACACGTTAGAAGTCTTTTATAAATGTATCCACAGCTTGCAAGTTCTTGACAATTCCCGTTAGTCTGCGTAACTTGTCTTGTTACCAATCTGTTCTTCGTCATGAAACCATCCATTTCCGTACCCAGATTAACAGGTGTTTCCTTCCTGCTGTTACTCACTTTAACCCTCTTGTCACAGGCTCCTCAAGGATTTACATATCAGGCAGTTGCCTATCAAAACAATGAGTCTCAACCCATTATTCTTGCTGAAACTGACCTTGATATGGAAATTTCAATCCTGGATGGAACCACTGAAGTATACACGGAGACTCATTCACCCACTACTACAGATAAACTTGGACGATTTACCATTGTAATCGGAGAGGGAAATCCTCAAGGATCCTCATTCGATCAGATTGATTGGAGTATGGGTAATTATTATTTGCGCATAAAATATAAGAAGTCGGAGGACCCAAATTTTGAAACCCCCGTTTCGGTAAAATTACAGAGCGTACCCTATGCGCTGTTTGCAGAAAGAACATCTGACGGGGATTCAGACGCTTCTAACGAATTACAGGATCTGAGCATTACAGGTCATACTATTTCTCTTTCCAGAGGAGGGGGAGAAGTTACAATACCAGACAATGTTGAAGATGCAGACGCTGATCCTGCCAATGAAATTCAGAATCTTTCCATTACTGAAAACGAGCTATCCATATCTAATGGGAACAGCATATTCATTCCAACCGGCGGTACCGATGCGGATGCAGATCCATACAATGAGATTCAGGATCTGCAGTTAACGGGAAATCTCCTGACCATTACAAAGAACGGAAGTGCAACCCCGATCGATCTGAGCCCATACCTGGATGATACAGACACGAAGCTCACAGAATCCGAAGTGGATGCATTCGTTGCAAATAACGGATACCTGACCTCTGAGGCTGATGGTTCGGTTACGAACGAATTACAGAATCTGACCTTAACAGGGTCAAGCCTTGGAATAAGTGGAGGATCAGGGATTACTTTGCCCGATGTAAGTTCAACAAACGAGATACAATTACTATCCATTGAAGATGAAACGATCTCTTTATCCAACGGGGGTGGATATGTTGACTTACCCTTTGACGACGTAAACGACGCTGATGCAAATCCTGAGAATGAAATCCAGGATCTTCAGATAAGCAACGATGTAATTACTATAACCAAAAATGCCAGTGCAACCCCCATAGATATTGGTGCCATGATCACCAATAATGCCGGATGGGAAACCGATGAAGATAACGTGGTCTATTTAAACGGTAATGTTGGCGTTGGTACCATTACTCCTGAAGGAAGACTCAGCATCCAGGGGGTAGACGAAACTGTCGATGAACCTCTGTTTATGGTCGCACGAAAAGATGGATACCCGGTATTTGCCGTGTACGAGGATGGCGTTTATGCATTCACCGATACCGTGGATTCCGGTAAGGGAGTCAAAGGAGGATTTGCAGTAGGTGGATACAGGAAAACCAGCAAGGGAATTGGAGAGGAGTATATGCGGGTAACCGCCGACTCCATAAGATTTTATATTGACGAGGCAGGCACTACGAAAGGTGTTAAAGGAGGTTTTGCTGTTGGAGGTTACCAGAAAACCAGCAAAGGTCTAACGGGTAATGAATACTTGAGGGTCAGTCCTGACAGCGTCAGGATTTATATTGACGATGATCCATTGGCAAAGGGTGTAAAAGGAGGTTTTGCTGTTGGTGGATACAGAAATACCGCTAAGGCAACGGGACATGAATATCTGAGAGTTACGACAGACAGCACACGTATTTTTGCAGAAGACAACGATGCCGGTTTAGGTATTGCGATCCAGGATGAAAATGGATTTGTGGAAATCGATTATAATTCATTTTTAATATCTTCCGAAGGCGTTCGTAAAGTATGGTTATTGGACTCCATAGGATATCCGGGCTGGATAGCCACGAAAGGACCGGGTGATTCATTTAATACAGTAATTGGCTATGTAACAGGTTATCCGGATTTTGGATCTATTGCCGTATTAAATAACGGCAGCAATTTCAGAGCCGGTATGCAGGTAAATTCAAATGGTACCGGTATTCTTTATGGAGAGGGCCCCAATGATTATACGAATTTTGTCGCAACCTATCTTTATGGCTATCCCAACAATGGCTATGCTTCGGTAAACGATCAATATGGGAACTGGCAGGCAAGGATGTATGTTAATGCTTCTGGTCAGGGTGTTCTTGATGCAGATATAAAGAATTTCAGAATGCCACATCTAGGCAAGCCGGGTTATGATATTGTCTACAGCTGTGTTGAAGGCCCTGAAGCAGCAGCCTATGTTCGCGGAACGGCCGAATTATCAAACGGTACTGCAGAAATAATATTCCCTGATCATTTTCAGGTTGTAGCGAGCGAAACCGGTATGACTGTACTTATCACGCCGCTCTCGGCAGATTCAAAAGGATTAGCCGTTGTTGATAAAAGCAAAAATGGATTTTCTGTGAAAGAACTTTTTAATGGAACAGGGACCTATTCATTTGACTGGGAAGCAAAATGCATACGAAAAGGATATGAAGATTATGAGGTAATACAGGAAAGCATTGATAACCAAACTGAAGAATCTAAATCTTTAAATAGTGGTGGAATAAATCATGATTTTTTAGTGCCAGGGAATTTATAGTTGTTTCTTTTATCCTGATATTTCCGCTGCCTGTAACCGTCAGGTTATCTTTGTTGCAACCCGTCATGACGGACAGGAATAAAATGCCGGTAAAGAGAATACCCTGTTTCATAATTACTGTTATTACATGGTAAAAGATGAATTTTTTTTACTGTCTTTATGCTTTTTCCCTGTCGAAGATCGACATAGATAAATCAAAGGGATTGAAAGAAAGGATGCAAGAAAAAATGGGAATTTTTTGACTCAAATTTGCATTCAGCCGGATTTTGCTGAAATTCCATTTTCTTATCTGGAATCGATCTGAATTTAATGCCGGGAAATGGATTCTATTTTATCAGTATCAGTTTCTTTACTCCGGATGTCTCTCCTGCCTCCATTATACAAAAGTAAATTCCGGCCTCACATTCCTTAGCATACCAGGTTTTAATATGGATTCCCGAATCTCTCACTGTATTTTCAAGAGTGATAATTTCCTTGCCTGAAGCGGCATATATTTTTATAGAAACCATTTCCTTTTTTGTTAAGAGGTACTGAATAGTTGTTTCATTGCAGAAAGGATTCGGGTAGGTTTGAAGGATCTGCAATTCCTGCTCTCCGGAGATTCTGTCCCCGGATAATCCGGTTGCCACGTAGGTACCCCAGTTCGTGTCCCCGATCTGACCGTTTTCTGAGGACCATGACAGGTAAATGGAATTATCCGGCAAGGAAAAATCTCCGCCAGGCGCACCCAGGTATCTCGGATCTTTATATGTGGTATCCGAAAATTCATATCCGATCCAGTCTTCACCTCCAACCTCCGCATTGGGTGGGCCAACCTCCCAGAACCCAGTATTCTGAATGCTTACAGCCGGGTTAACGGCCGGCCCGGTAAAATATACGGGTGGCTGGTCATATTGCTGTTGGTGTGAGATGATACAGTTTGAGATAGTCAGAAGGTGATAGGCGTCATCGACCTGTATATGACCATGAATATCCCCGAGGTCATCCAGCGTGCAGTGGTCAATAAATCCTGTCGGGGTGATCGTCGGATCTGTTACACCTGCTACGGTCCGGTAACCAATCTTCCCGATTTTCAGTGCCATACCCTGCAGGCCATAAACGGTTGTGTTAGTCATTTCGAGGTGATGCAGTGAGACATGTTTATACTGAAGGAAGTGTTTGGCATGATAAACGGTAACATTATTAATGAAGACTGTATCCTGAATGGCACCCCTCGCATAACTGTCCTTCATGCCATGAACGATATAATCTGTAAAATCATGAAATATGCAATCTTC
>JAFGXK010000185.1 GCA_016936695.1 Bacteroidales bacterium
AGCGATGGTTTGGCTGAAACATCAATAGTTGTATTTCCTGTCAGGTCGGGTTTGCCTCTGAATATTGTCCACTCCTGGCCGGATGTCTGTGCAAAACATGCCGGTGTGAACGCGAGAATCAGAAGTGATATTAAGAATTGTTTTTTCATGTCCCGTTGTTATTAATCATAAATGCCAGTGCTCCTGTCGGGCATACCTCCACGCATTTCTTCGCTACTGAATCCGGTATGTCAGCGTATTCAACAGTTAGAGGTTCCGAAATGATTGAAACGAATCCCCTGTTTATGAAGCAGAGAGCCGGCGCTTCAGTTGAATCTTCTACAACCCTTACACAGAGTCCGCATTTAATACACTTTGCATTTTCAAAAATCAGGCCGGTTTTCCGGTTTATCTTTTTTACCAGCGGGGCGTTGATGAATTTTCCTTTCGGGTCCTTAAGTGTAAACTTTTCTGCAAGGTCCCTTAATTTACAGTCGCTGGCTGCCCGGCAGTCGCAATGCATACAACTTGCTGCCTCTTCAGAAGCAGCCAAATAATCTGTAATTTCTCTGTGCCGTCTGATGTCCTCAGGACATTCCTTCACCCACTCAAGCTGCTCCGTTTCGTGAAGTGAACCTATTCTGGACGAGAATCTTTTTCTGATGTCAGTGGTTGAATAAAAAGGAGAAACATCATATTTTGCTGTCTGGGGCAGATTTCTGCTTATAAAAATCCTGATATTCCGGATGGAAACAGGGGTGTCAATCTTTTTTCTTCTGCAGGCATTTTCACAAAAAGCCTTGCAGGTAATGCAATTCAGTTCGCCATCGTTCATTTCGGACCTGATAAGTTCAGCTGCTTCTTCGTGTTCTCCTGCGATCAGGAGCCGGTTCATCAGAGGAATGTTGTATCCCATTGGACAAACAATCCGGCATTGTGCCTCGCATTCAGCCCTGTGTTCTGAAAGCAGGAGGCTGACAGCCTTTTTCCTCAGACTGACAACCTCTTCTCCCGAGGCGTCAATGTCCATGCCTTCCTGTGCGAGAGCTGAGCATGAGGGTATGAAATTGTTTTTCTTCCTGTCCCTTACCATGCAAACCATGCATGAAGAGTAGTGTTCCACACCATCCCTGTGGCAAAGCGTAGGTATATCTGTTCCTGCAATACGTGCAGCTTCAAGGATCGTCTGGCCCTCTTCTACCTCGACTTCTATATTATCAATTCTGATCTTCATCTTTTACATAAACTAGTTCAATGGCGTTTTCCGGACAAACAATTCTGCAGTTGTCGCATTTGGTACAGAGCAACTGATCTATCTGGTGTTTTTCGTATGGTTTGAACGGAATTGCGTTAACAGGACAATCCTGTGCACATTTAGTGCATCCTGTGCACTTGTCGGTAATTTCATATTTTACAAGGTCCCTGCATCTCTTTGAAGGGCATATTCCCCGGGTGTGGGCTTCATATTCTTCCCTGAAGTATCTCAGTCCTGTTATTACCGGATTCGGGGCTGTTTTTCCGAGGCCGCAAAGGCTTCCTTTCTGGACATCATAGCATAGTTTATCCAGCTCATCCAGTTCTGCGACAGTGGCTTTGCCCTGAGTAAGTCTCGTAAGGATATCGAGCATCTGCTTTGTTCCAACCCGGCAGTAAGTGCATTTCCCGCACGACTGCTTGTGGGTGAATTCCAGGAAGTATCTGGCCATGTCTACCATGCAGTCGGTATCATCCAGAACAACCATTCCTCCTGATCCCATCATGGCTCCCAGCCGTGTAAGTTCCTCATAATCAACAGGAGTATCGGCAAGCTGTTCGGGGATGCATCCTCCTGAAGGTCCTCCGATCTGAACAGCCTTGAATGTTCTGCCTTCAATAACTCCATGTCCGATTTTTTCTACGATATCCCGGATTGTTGTGCCCATCGGAACCTCAATAAGCCCGCCCCTGGCAACTTTACCGGCGAGTGCAAACACTTTGGTTCCCTTGCTTTTTTCGGTTCCGATATCGCTGAAGGAACGGGAACCATTATTTATTATCCAGGGCACCAGTGAAAGAGTCTCTACATTATTGACCAGTGTAGGCCGTCCGTTAAAACCTTTGACGGCAGGATAGGGAGGCCGTAAGTGAGGCGTTCCTCTTTTTCCCTCAAGAGAGGCTATCAGTGCAGTCTCTTCGCCGCACACAAAAGCCCCTGCACCTTCAAAGACCTCTATGTCAAATGAAAAGTCCGATCCCAGTATATTTTTACCGACAATTCCTTTTTCCCTGCATATAAGCAGTGCATTCCTCACTCTTGAAACAGCAAGAGGATATTCTGCCCTTATGTAGAAAATTCCACGGTCGGCTCCAGTTGCAAATCCGGCAATTAGCATTCCTTCAATTATCCTGAAGGAAAATGACTCAAGAATCATCCTGTCCATAAAAGCCCCCGGGTCACCTTCATCACCGTTGCATACGACATATTTGGGTCTCTCCTTCATAGCTGATGAGATTTCCCACTTCTTTCCGGTTAGAAATCCTGCACCTCCGCGTCCTCTAAGTCCGCTTTCGGTAATCACCTGAATCACCTCCTGTGAATTATTGGCCATCAGCACTGCCTTAAGGGCCCTGAATCCGTCAAGAAGCTCATATTCATCATATGAATCAGGCCTCATAACACCACCGTTCAGTGTTGCTATGTGATACTGTGTACTAAGAAAATTATTCAGAGTCTGTTCCCTTGTATCAGCCGGTATATTAACCGGACTGTAAATCATATCATCCGAAAGGAATGAATCGGCAATATTATTGATTCTGAATCTCAATTTCTTGTCTAAAGACCTTGGCTTAACATGTTTAAGGATTATCTCTTCAACCTGGTCTTTTTTGACATTTGTGTAACGGGAACTTCCTTTTCCGTCAGAAACAATTTCCAGAAGGGGAGTCTGGTTACAGACACCAACACAGCCGACAGGTTTGACCTTGATGTTCAGATCGTAGTACTCCCTAACATCGAGGAGCTTGCCCAGTATGTCCCTGCTTCCGCCTGCAACACAGCAAGATCCCAGTCCAATCCGGACTTCGGCATCATATTCCTCTTTTACTGAATCTTTTTTCTGAGCACTCTGCTTTCCGGCAGTGTGGAGAAAATCTGTGACAATCTCAATTACTTCAGTAGGTTTCACATGCCCGTATGTCTTTTCATCTATCTGGACAACAGGCGCAAGAGTGCAGCATCCCAGACATGCAACTTCCT
Source organism: Bacteroidales bacterium (assembly GCA_016936695.1). Classification (GTDB taxonomy): domain Bacteria; phylum Bacteroidota; class Bacteroidia; order Bacteroidales; family VadinHA17; genus LD21. The sequence goes on from JAFGXK010000185.1 coordinate 3,215, forward strand.
CAATCGAAAAGAGATTATCAGGGGAACTGTTCCTCTCTTCCGTGATCTTGAGATCTCTTTTGAATGCTTCCGAAATCAGCTCCGATCCTTTAACGTGGCACGCGGTCCCGGAACAGATTTTTATTGTATGTTTCCCCGACGGCATGTGTCTGAACTGGGAATAGAATGTTGAAACCCCTGATATCTGTCCGGGTGTGATTTCAGTAACCTTGCAGATATGCTTAAGAGCTTCAGAAGGAATATAATTAAGCCTTTTCTGGACTTCCTGGAGTACCAGTATAACTTTTTCCTTTTCTGTACCTGTTTCACTGACAACAGCATCAACAACCGAGGTAATTTCGTCAACGGAAAGTGAACCGGAATTGCAGTTGCAGTTTTCTGTATGTTTAGTTTCCTCTTTCAATTTTCTGAGATGCAAAAAATACTGTTTCTACCACGTATATAAATATTCTTGTCGGAGAAGGCCGGGGTGCAGTCTGAAGGTTCCCCGATCGGCGATTCAGCAATCAGATTGTACTCAGGTCCGGCATCAACTATATGCATTATTCCGCTGCGATCGAGAAGGAAGACCTTTTCATCGGCAATAATCGGTGAAGCATAGAACTGATCCATGAAGTAGTGAGTCCACAGAGTATCTCCCCTGATTGCATCATAGCAAGCCACATCGCCTACACCGGTTGATATAAAAAGATATTGCTCATTGGCAACCGGGCTCGAGACATCCGATGTAAACATGTTGTCTTCCCAGACTATCGAAGGACCGGGCCCCGGTTTCAATGCTGCCAGTCGTGAATAATCAGTAACTGCGTAAACATATTTACTGTTAATCGCAAGCGAAGGGGCTACATCACCGGAAAGGACTTCGATTGCCCACAATTCCTTACCCGTGGCCGGATCGAATGCCGCCACTTCCGGGTTGCCGTTTATTAGTACCTGAGTTGTTCCGTTGAAGGTTGCCACCGATGGGGAAGCCCATGTGGATCTGCCTCTCCTTAGAGTTTCCCATTTAAGGTCGCCTGTGGCTGTGTTAAAGCCCATCATCGATACTTTCTCATCCGAGTCGAACTGGACTATGAGAAGGTCGTCATGAAGTATTACAGAGCATGAATACCCGTAAATGTTTGCCGGAGTTCCGATATTCTTGCCCCACTTAAGCTTACCGTCCATATCGAGGCAAACAAGATTTCCGTTTGCGAAAATTGCGCAAACGGAATTACCATCTGTAGCTGCAGTAGGAGCAGCCAGTCCTGTATCATGATCAGTGTCCGGGGGGGCATCCGGCTGACCGGGCAGACCGGAGGCGGGAGCCGTCCAGAGAAGAGCGCCGGTGTTCTTGTCGAGACAGTAAACTTCACAGTCATTACCTTCAGCACCGGTAACAAAGAGTCTGTCGCCCCATATCACGGGTGAGCTCTTTCCATTTTTCGGAACACTTGCTTTCCACTTTATGTTTGTGCCGGTTTCAGCGTTCCATTCAACCGGATAACCCTCACCGCCTGCTATACCTCTGCCGTCCTGACCCCTGAAAAAAGGAAAATTGACAGGATCGGGGGAGAAAGCCACTGCCATGAGGGATGCTGATGTCTCGTCTTTTTCCTTTTTTTTCTCCCTCTTTTCAGCTAAGGCAGTTCGTTTTCCAGACAGGTCAGGCAGATCATTTCTCAAAATGAATGAAGATATTATTGCAGCAACAGTCAGTACTGACACAGTCCCTGCAAGGTATTTTGCATACCGGGCTTTATCGGTGACCTGATCGGTTTTTTCTCCGGGTACCGAAGGAAGATCTTTCTCACTCCCCGCTATAATCCTTTGACAAAGAACAAATATAACGGCTCCTGCAATCAGCAGCCAGGAGCCCGTTTCAACCTGCCGGCGCGATGAGAAATAGGCCTTCCTGGCCATCAGATCGAGCGCCCTTACCTGTTCCGCCTTAACTGCATTTTCATGATCCTTGTCAAATTCTTCCTTCACCGAAACAATTACCGGATTGTCAAGAGGATCAAGAGCTTTCAGCTGGACAACGCTCAAAAGCATGGTCAGTGCCACGATAAGGGTAAAAATCCCCGCACCGGTGCTAATCCCTCTCAGTATCTTCAAATCCTTTTCTTCAAGCTTTATCATTACTAATCTTATTTAAATGTACAGGGCAATACTGAAAGCATTTTCCACAACTGTAGCATTTGCCCTTATGTGGGACATATTCTGTTCTTCTGGTTCGTGTTGAAAGCGAAACAAGGCTGAGCCCGAACGATATTCCGAGAAATAATCCCATCCAGACGGAGCCCTTCCGGAACCGCTCATGGATTTTAATTTCCTTCTCAAACAATTCGGCTTCTGTCGTGCCTGCTTCCTTAAAACCGAGGGCAGCCAATGAAACAGCCGGAATTCCGCTTTCAACTTCCGCTCTGATTTCCCTGGCCAGCATAACATCACTGTTCAGACCGGTAAAAACCGGGGAAAGGGTTCCGAAAATTATGGCACCGGCAGCTGCAAAAAATGGAACGAGAAGTATATATATAAGAAACCGTTTTCTCTCTTTTTCAGGGTCAGCCACAGGGCTGGCAACATCAGAAGGAAGGATGGCGTCGTATGGGCAAACATCCTCACACAGCCTGCAATTTATGCATTCGGCAGGTGTAATTGTAAGATGCTTGTTTGAGAACCTTGAGAATATATTCAGAAGTACACCATAGGGACATAAATATCTGCAGTATGGTCTGTTGATGAAAATCCCTGCAACAAGCAGCAGTCCTCCGAATATTACCATTGTGTACGGTGCGTCAAGCCTGAAAATGCCTACAAAGGGATCGTAGCGGCATATCAGGAACTGGCTTTCAGTGGCCGCCGAAAGAACTGATATTCCAAGATAAATGAAGGGTACGGATATCATAACCGACTCAACAACCTTAGGCAGTTTGACAGTTCTGAAACCAACAAGCTCCTGGATTGCTCCAAGAGGGCAGACCCCTGCACAAAATACCCTGCCGAACAAAAGGGCAAATATCAGAGGTATCATGAAAAACAGGAGAGCAGTCAGGGGAATTGAGTATCCCTCGTTGAACAGTGCAAGTGCCACATTCTGGACCGACCCGACTGAACAAATACATCCCTCTCTGAAAAATCCGAAATAAGCGAGAGAGAAAACCGAAAGCCAGAGCAGTCCCTGACGTGATCTGACTTTAAGCGCCAGCCATGCTGCCACCGAAAGTGCACCAATAAGTACTGCCAGATCGATATATTCCCATATGGGAGCTCTGTCGGCGGGCATCTGATGTTCGGGATAAACATAACCGGATTCAAACTCCGGCCTTGGAAATCTTTCCTGCGCGAAAAGCACCGCATGCCATGCAAGCATAAGGAATAACAGGATATATGGCAATTTCTTTTTCACCTTCAATTAAATCTTTTCTTTTGGAATATACTGCACTTTGTCTGAAATCCTGGAAATCGCATCCGACGGACAACTCCTTGCTATGGCACATTCGTTGCAATTGACGCACAGATCCTGATCGATCTGCAGGTAAAGGGAACCATTCCCGAAATCCTTGCATCCCTTTACACATTTTCCGCATCCGTCGCAAAGAACTTCATCGATGGTATATTCGAAATAAGGTTCCTCAACAAATTTTCTGGTTATAGCTCCGGTAGGGCAGAGCTGGTTCTCAGCTCCGGTGTTGATAGTTTTTGTCCCCTGTCGCAGGTACCCTCCGCAAAGATCGCAATAGCCGCACATCTGGTGATTATGCATGCATTTGACCGCTGAGGGCGTAAGGACACAGTGAGTCTTGCACTGTCCGCAGGTGTTGCATTTGTACGGATCGATCTGCCATACCGTTCCCGCGGTAGTAATCCTGGTCGACAAAACGACAGGCAAACCGATTACCGGTACAGCAACAAGAACTTTGCCGGCCTTCCGGACAAAATCTCTTCGAGATTGATATATATTACTGTCTTTATTCATCTTTTGAATATTTACTGCAGTCATTGTCACCATTGCAGAGCCCTTTGCCCGGACAGTTAGAACAGTCTTTTCCGCTGACAGTCCGTGATCCCAGTGAAAGGGCAAGAAAAGCAAGAAAGGCAAGCAAGAGGCTTCTTGCAAGCTTCTTTAAAAACTCCGGTCTTGTTATCTTATTCATTTTCTTTTGAATACATAAAGTTTATTGTCAAAGCTGTTAGCAGCATATATGGTCTCTCCATCGGCCGAAGCCACATCCAGCGGGATTGACTGGTTAAATTCGTTATTCACGGAAACGAATTCAACAAAAGCACCGTCGATGTCGGAAATTTTGATTCTGTTAATCCCTTTTTCTGCAGTGACAAAACCTTGCGGAACAAGAGCAAAATGTGCCGGGTTGCAGCATCCGCAGAATGCCTCCGGGGCCGTGCCGGGTTCTCCGAATTCAGTAATCTTCCTGCCGTCAATGCTCCATGTCTCAATTCTTCTGTAACCTGTATTTGCCATATAAACAAGATTTCCCGACACGCTTACATCAAAATAAGGACTTGGTATGACTAACTTTTCATCCCCCTGGCCCATCATAGCGTGCACTTCTCCCTGCTTGTCAAGGACAAACACCCTTTTGTTCCCTGCATCAGCAATAACAACATGGTCCCTACTGGCAGATAATGATGTTATTATGCTGTTCCCCTCGTAAGGTCCCCACTCAGTAATCAGTTTACCTGAAGAGGATATAAGGAAAATTGTTTCTGTTGTTGAAGCGAATACAGTATCACCTGCCACTGCAAGGGAGGTTATCTTTCCTACAGTTTCAAGAGACCACAGGACGCCAAGATTCTGATCCAGGGCAGTAACAAATGCATCTCCTCCAAGAAATACCACTCCGTTCTCAGAAACGGTTACCGA
>JAFGXK010000186.1 GCA_016936695.1 Bacteroidales bacterium
CCGAACTGAGTGACCAGCGAAGCTATGTCGTAAATACTTCCGGTCGGTGAACCCGAAAAACGGGAATAGGTGGCAGGAGTGGATATATCCTTTACCACTATGTGTTGTCTGAGACCGGGAATAAAATATTTCTCCGCAATGCCAATCAGGAAATCTGCCCATTTTTCCTTTTCCTCCCTGTATTTTTCATAGTCTTTTTCGCGAAGATCCTTCCATCCGTTCATTGCCCAGGGAGTGCTGCGGATAGTTACAGTATTTTTTGCGCCGGTGGTCAGGGAAGGGCAGATGACTGCTGCGTGAAAGCAATCTTTGGAAAATCCATGATTACCGGCAAGGAATGCATTAAACAGCTTTTCTGCGGTTCCAAGTCCAGTAGAAACAACATTATAAGGATAATCAAGGTCAAATTTCCCCATGTCAATTTTATCGTCAAGTCCCAGTGCAACATTAACCGATGAGGGAGACATTATTGTATTTCCAAGCTTCTGCAGATATTTCTCCGGAAGGTGTTCATCTCCGACAAGACTGTGCATTGCCAGCATCGGATCAACAGTAGTGATAATCTTTTCAGCCCGGATCTCGGAAGGGAAGCCTTTTATCCTTACTCCTTCAGCCATACCATTCTTAACCTCAATTTTTTCAACTTCGGTATTAAAAAGAATTTCCCCGTCAAGTGACTGGAATTTAGCGGCCAGTTTTGCAGGGTATTCATCGAAAAACCCATAAGGCCTAAAGCATCTGGTCATTGAAGAGAGCATGGCTCCGGTTGCCAGAATTGCCGAAGCATGGTCGGAAGGTACACCTGAAAAAGAGGTAAAAGTCTCCAATACTTCCCTCAGCTTAGGATCGGTGATCCTGAATTTATCGAGCAATCCGGAATAAGTACGGTTAAGATTCGCTATCACTTTCGGAGCCTTAAAGAGTGTTCCAAGGTTGTCTTTCAGTGTGGCATTGGCTTTCAGCTTTCTTAGCTGCCTGAAGAGGTCGACTGAATAATCCATCAGCGCCCTTATTTTTTTCGAATCCTGCGGAAATAAATCTGTAAGATAAGCTGTGAAATTTTCTGATCCGGCGGGGATCCTGTATTCATCCACATGGTCGCCATGCACTACCAGCCGTCGCATGAAATTTTTCTCATATCTCTTCAATGGCAGGTCAATCTCAAGATAATCAAGTATATCGACAATATCAGGGAATAGCTGGCTGGTCTCAAAAACATATCCCCCTTTTTCGTATGCAGTGCTATAGCCTCCGGGGTATGAATTCTTTTCAACGATCAGGGTTTTCATTCCCGTTGTATTCTTCTGCCACATCAATCCGCATGCGAGTCCGCTTAATCCCGCTCCGATGATGACCAGGTCATAATGGTCGTTGCCTGAATAATTTGACGACACTGTGTCGCGCTTTAATTGATGGAGGTTTTTCATTTGGATTTTTTTTAATTACCAGAAGACCGGAAACAATGTCTGACACCAGGTATTATATGGTGCAATTTCAAAGTTAATTTTTGTCAGGTCAAATGCAAAATTTTCTTCGTTTACCCCTTCCCCAGGGGGACGAAGAAACGAAATTCGGTTAAGGGGGATTAAGAAATAAGAACGAAGAACAAATGAATTTTGAAGTAAGAAGTTCTGCATTCTGAATTCTTCCGTTCTAATGTTCTTACTTCATTCTTTTCCTGATGCCGAAGGTAGATGCAAGCTTAATATAAACTCTCCCTCCTCTTCATAAGGCTTTCGTCGGAAATATAATCATCGTATTGCATTTCCTTATCGATCATCCCTTTAGGGCCAATCTCTATTATCCTGTTGCATACAGTCTGAATGAACTCATGATCGTGCGATGACATCAGGATGCATCCCTTGAATTTCATTAATGTATTATTGAAAGCCTGGATTGATTCAAGGTCGAGATGATTCGTCGGACTGTCAAGAATCATGACATTTGCATTGCGGACCATCATTCTTGCAATCATGCAGCGGACCCTTTCACCTCCGGAAAGCACATTAACCTTTTTATATATCTCTTCGCCTGAAAAAAGCATTTTCCCAAGGAAGCCCCGAAGGAACATCTCACTTGTGTCTTCAGAATATTGTGCCAGCCAGTCAATCAGTGTTATATCCTTTTCAAAGAACTTTTCATTCTCAAGAGGCAGATAAGCCTTTACAATTGTCTGACCCCATTCATAAGTTCCTTTCTGAGGCTTATCATGCCCTTTCAGGAGCTCAAACAGAATTGTTATTGCACGTGTATCCCTGGAAAGAAATGCGATCTTGTCATTTTTGTTGACAGTGAAGGTAAGGTCTTTGAACAATGTCTTTCCTTCAGTAATTCCTGAAAGACCTTTTACTGACAGCACGTTGTTTCCCGGTTCCCGGCCGGGAGTGAATATAATCCCGGGATATCTCCTTGTCGAAGGCTTGATTTCCTCGATATTCAACTTCTCGATCATTTTCTTCCGGCTTGTGGTTTGCTTCGATTTCTTGACATTAGCCCTGAAGCGAGCAATGAATTCCTGTAATTCCTTCTTTTTCTCTTCTGCTTTTTTATTCTGTGCCAGCTGTTGCCTCAGGGCAAGCTGACTCGATTCGTACCAGAAGCTGTAATTCCCTGAAAACTGCTGTACCCTGCTGAAATCAATATCAATGATGTGAGTGCAGATTGAATCCAGAAAATGCCTGTCGTGAGATACAACGAGTACCGTATTTTCAAATTCTGAAAGATAGTTCTCCAGCCAGTTTACAGTCTCAAGATCAAGGTCATTGGTTGGCTCATCGAGAAGAAGATTATCAGGTTTTCCAAACAAAGCCTGAGCGAGAAGCACCTTCACCTTTTCTTTTCCTGACAGCTCTTTAAGAAGCTTGTAATGATTTTCCTCCTTTATCCCGAGTCCGCTGAGCAGGCTTGCTGCATTGCTGTCCGCATTCCAGCCATCAAGCTCATTGAACTTTTCTTCGAGTTCCGAGGCCTTCATTCCATCCTTCTCGGAAAAATCAGGTTTCAGATACAATTTTTCTTTTTCCTTAGCAATGTTCCACAAAGTTGAATGCCCCATCTTTACTGTGTCCAGTACCGTGAATTCATCGAATTCAAAGTGATCCTGCTTTAAAACAGAGACTCTCTCGCCCGGACCGAGAGTTACTGACCCTGTTCGTGATTCGACACCCCCGTAAAGCATCTTCAGGAATGTCGACTTGCCGGAACCGTTTGCTCCTATTATCCCATAGCAATTACCTGCAGTAAAGATCTGATTTACATCCTGAAATAAAATGCGCTTCCCGAACTGAATACTTAGATTTGAAACTGTTATCATTAAATTAAATAATTGCCAATGTAAAACTTCCGTACAAAAAGGCTGCAAAATTAAGCATTTAAAAGGCAATAACAGATTTTGATTGCGATATAGACTTGATTTCGTATCATTGATTGCTTAAATTTGATATTTAACCGGGAGACGATCTATGAAAACAATAAAAAAAATTCTCAAAATCCTTTTGGGTATAATAATAATTCTGGTTCTCGGCTTTACCGGACTTATTCTATACGCAATAGTCTCGGACTATAAACCTGATGAAACAGAGTTATTGTCCCGGCCGGATAGTCCTTCGGTATTAAAGGATTCGTCTGTGTACAGTCTTTTGACCTGGAATATCGGGTATGCCGGACTGGACAAGGGAATGGATTTTTTCAAGGACGGCGGGACAAAGGTTATTACACCTGAGGATAATTTCCGGGAAAATAATTCTGCAATCGCGGATTTCCTGATGGATAACAATACGGTTGACTTCATACTTATACAGGAGATTGACAGGAAAAGCAAAAGAAGTTACCATACCGATCAGTATCAGGAACTGTCAGAAAAACTAACCGGTCATGTTCCCTTCTTTGCAAAGAACTACGATGTCTTTTTTGTCCCGGTTCCGCCCTCAGATCCAATGGGAAAGGTCGAATCAGGAATAGCCACCTATTCAAAACACACTCCTGTTTCTTCAACAAGATATTCCCTGCCCGGGGATTTTGGTTTCCCGACTCAGCTTTTCTATCTCGACAGGTGCTTTATGGTCAGCAGATACAGGATTGAGAACGGAAAGGAACTAGTATTGATCAATACACATAACGAAGCCTTTGATGAGGGCGGAAATATAAGAAAGGCTCAGATGGAAAGCCTCAGGGAATTTGTGTTGAACGAATACAATTCAGGTAATTATGTTGTAGTTGGAGGCGACTGGAACCAATACCCTCCCGATTTTAAACCTGATTTTTCAGCCAACAAGGTTTTCACCGGCAAATTTGGAAATTTCAACCTCACGGGAATTGAATCGGATTACATGCCGGGAGCCTGGCTTTGGATTTATGATCCCACAACACCGACAGTCAGGACCCTTACTGCAGCATACGACCCTGCTTCAACCCCCACAAGTGTTTGCGACATCTTCCTTATTTCACCGAACCTGGAATCTGTTTCGGTAAAATGTCATCATCTTGGTTTTACGAACTCAGATCACAATCCGGTGATAATTCAGGTAATGCTTGAATGAACAGAATGGTTTGACTCCGATATATCTGAAAATCACAAAGATGTATTCAGGGGTTTTTATTTACTTTTAAGTTGGTCAGACATTATTATTATATTATAAAAGTGAGACCGTCAGAAAGAAATTCCTATATAAAATTAACCACTGGTTTGCCAAAGGCTTTGCTTAAAGTCTCCAAAGGTTTGCTGTGAATCTCAGGTCTGTATTTAACAATACTGAAGGACTAAAGCTCCTGACATTTCCGAATTTCACTGGGTGATTTCCCGAATTCCCGCGAGAATTCACGGCTGAAATGGGACAGGTTTTTGAATCCAATCCTGTAAGTTACATCCGTTATGTTGAGGTCAGTGGTCAAAAGCAACTCCCTGGCCCTGTATAACCTGAGGGATTTGAAATAATCGGCTACTGTCTTATTGCTCAATGATTTGAATTTCCTGTATAGTTGTGCGCGGCTGACTGAAAGTTCGCTGCAAAGATGTGAGATGCCATATGCATCGTCTATCAGATTGGCTTCCAGTACTTGTCTGGTCCTTATCATGAACTCATCCTCCTTTTTCAGGTATTTATCGGATGCTTCAGGTATTATTTCAAGGGAGGCGTAACGTTTATGAAGTCTTTTAGGCAGATCCACCAGGTTTTTCAACTGAATATGCAGCTCCCGTTCATCCACAGGTTTGGCCAGGTATGCATCAGCCCCTCTCTCCAGTCCGGCCAGACGTGATTCAATATCGGCTTTTGCTGTCAGCAAAACAACAGGAACATGGCTGGTGCAAATATCGTTCTTTACTTTTTCAAGCAGCTCGATCCCGTCCATAACAGGCATCATCACATCAGTCAGGATGATATCAGGAATGATCTCCATGGCTTTTTCAATACCTATGTAACCGTTTGCCGCTACCTCGATCCTGTATTCATATTTCAGGATGGCCTGAAGGTAAAGCACAACATCGGTACTGTCTTCTACTATCAGCAGCAAGGGAAGGTTTGATGGAAATACTGATCCGGCGGAAAACAATTCCCTGTCTGAATGCCGCGGATAACATGATTCACCTGAAGAACTGAAAGAAATTTTTTCATCATCCGGAGTTGATGGCTGAACTTCGGCTCCCGGAGTATCAGACAAGGGTGCATCGTGTGTTACGGGAAGGAGAACAGTAAATACAGAACCCTCTCCCTTTATACTTTCCACAGAAATAGTACCGTGCATGACCTGTACCAGTTCCTTTGTCAGGGCAAGGCCAATACCGGTTCCTACCGGTGATAACTGGTGCTCCAAACTGTAAAACCGGTCGAACAAATGTCCCAGATGTTCCTTTTCAATGCCTATTCCAGTGTCCATGATCCTGATCGAGTACATATTTCCATCATCCGTGAGTGAGGTTGTTACTTCTCCCCGTCCTCCTGCGGGAGTGTACTTCAGTGCATTGGAAACAAGGTTGCTTGTTATGTGCATCAGCTTTTCAGGATCAAAATCCATTTCGAAGGATTCTCCGGCTGATACAAATTTTAACTCTATTCCCTTTCTGATAGCTTCGGAGCTAAACTGTTCGACAAGATATGCCAGGTATTTGTTTATGTCCCTCCTGACAAAGTTAACGGATATGGCCCCGGCTTACGTCCTGGCCAGATTGAGCATCTGGTTCACAAGCTGGAGCAGGATACCGCTGTTGGTCTTTATTTTCTGCAGACCGGTCCTTGACCACTGTTCCGGCTGAGCTTCTATTAAGCTGGCCATCCCGTCGATAATTGTCAATGGAGTACGGAATTCATGGGTGATATTCGTAAAAAACCGGTCCTTGAACTCACTTATTTCTTTCAAATGCTTTGATTCCAACTCTTCCAGTTTACGCTGCTGCCGGATAAACTGAAGAACAAAAACAAGGGCTGCTCCGGTCAGGAATATCGCCTGAATCATCCACAAAATTGAGTTTAAAGCCGGAGTCATCTGATCAGGGACATGGAGCCAGGGCTTCAGAACCACCAGAAGAACTACTATAACGCAATAAAGAATAAACATTGAGACCGGAAGCCAGGTTCTTTGCCTGGGAATGGTAGCAAGAACATTGGAAATGCCAGAAAAAATAAGGCCTCCTGAAGTTGGTATTCCTCCAAGCCGTATTATAAAATAAAATGTCAGCAGATGCATCGATGAACTGATAAAAGTATGTATGACGATGTAACGCCTTGGGAAGAAAAGCTGAAACATCATAGATAAGAAATACAAACCACTAAATGCAAAAGTATATTGATTGTATATGGTAATCTGAGGGATAAAAATCAGGAAAAAAATATGTAGTTTAGAACATATATAAAGAATTAAGATTGATCCCCTGATAATTAGGCAATTAATTATCAAAGTTAGACCCTTGCAAAGCCAAAAGCAAAAAAACTTCTAATTCGTGCAAAAAAAGAAGAACAAAACCAACATCTTTCCCGGGTTAAAAAAGTAAAAGTCCTCGGCTGAGGGCTTCTGATTAATCTTTGTCGTTCTGATTAATTACACTTGATATACTCTATAATTTCCTGTCAGATCAGTTATAACCAGTCTGGTTATTTGGAAAAAGTAATACTTCCCCATCCCTGAACCGGGATTAACCCGGTACCGGGATGAAAACCGGTGAGTGTCATCTGACCTGTGGCACCTTCGAATCTGCCGGTTCCGCCGTCAATGGTGACATACAAAGTGACCTCGAAAGTGCTGATATTAACGAGCATTGTGCATATATAGGAGTACGCATCTCCGTTTGCAACAGTGTTTAATCCCTCAATATATGAGGAATTGATTTTGCTGCTAAAATCAGTATGACAATTGAATATTGTCCAGGTGCTCAATTCAGTATTCAGCCGGCCGCCATGGCTTTGATTACCCTCAAGCCAGCCTTTTCTTGAATGTGAAATGGTGGGATAGGGATACCCAAGAGGTGTACATACAATTACATCCGAGTTATCAGTTGCAATAATAACACCTTCAAACTTAATCGGTACGGTAACTCCATTCGTGGTCCTGTGCGAGTCTTTTGAAAATCCGCAAAAGACCACAGCAAGAAGCACCAGAAGAATCTTTAGTGTTCTCATAGCCTGAAAATTTTAGTTAATACTACGAACCGATTTTTATCCCCGGGAATACTTTTCCTAAACAAAATTAAACAAATGTACCGGGATTGACTTTCAGGTAAGTCTCCAATACTTTGCTGAGAATCTCATAATTGATTTTTGTTTTCCGGTCTTCAACCGGCATCCTGCAGATAATTAACTTCGGTAACCCTGTCTGATTCGTCTTCTTAAGACCTTTATGCCCTTCCGCCTTTACGCCTTTACACTGTTATACCATCATTCCTTTTATACATTATCGCTTTCCTGACTATTTAGATACTTTTCAAGGAAGATTCTTAATCCGCATATTCTGAAACCGCCTGAAAGCAAATAATCTTCATCATCTTTTACAATAATATAATTGTGGTATGTTTTAAGAGTTTGTACCGCTTCAGTGTTACCCCTTGTCGGTCTGGCATCTGAACCATATTTAATCTCTATTGAAGTCACCGGTCGATTGCCCTTTGTTAATACCAGATCAAGTTCAGATATTTCAAAGATCTTTTCAACAGTAATCACTACTACCTTCTTATATATCTCTTCGCCTGAAAAAGCA
>JAFGXK010000187.1 GCA_016936695.1 Bacteroidales bacterium
ACCAAGTCCTTCTGTGGCCTCAAAGTTGAGTCTGGGTCCTGTTGCATTTACAAGATAATCATACTCAATCTTCTGTGTTTCGCCTTTGCGCGCCGGATCAGTATATTCGAATGTCACGAATGCTTTTGGAGTAGTCTGGTCTCCCTCAGGATAAAGATCTTTCGCCTTTGCCTGTACAAAGCGTATTCCCCAGCGTTTGTAAAGAGGCCTCAGATCGAATCTGACCTGGCTTGCCTTCATTTTACCTACCCCTACCCAGATGTTTGAAGGTATCCATTGATAGTATGCTGATGGCGAAACAACAGTAACTTCATGTTCTTTAGGTAGTTTTCGCCTTAGAAGCGCGGCGGCAGTATGCCCGGAGATACCTGCTCCAAGGACAACAACTTTAGCCATATAGATGATTTCTTAGGAATTAATACTAATCAGGAATGGTTATTGTTCCAAATCTAACTGAAAAAAATTGAATTGTTAAAGTTTATTAAAGGAATAACTCTATATTTTTATATTTGATTTACTTCGAATGATGGATGCATTTCAATGTTGAAAATGTCAGATCTTAAATCGAAGTAACTAAATAAATTTCAGCAAATGAAAAAGACGATATTCTCCATTCTGGTAATCGTATTTATGGCGTCAGCAGCCGGCGGACAGCAATCAAAAGTTATTGATAGGATAATTGAGCTTGGAAAAACTGATAACCGGACAATGCATCATCTTGATGTTATTACGAACAGGTTCGGAGGAAGACTTGTCGGCTCTGATGCCTATGAAAATGCTGCCTTATGGTGTGCTTCCGAATTCCGTAAATGGGGAATGGATGTTATTCTGGATGAGGCAGGGTCAGTCCCGGTAGGCTTTAACAGAGGGCCATGGTTTGGAAGAATGCTTTCGGAAGATGGCATGATACTTCATTTTGCCACGCCTTCATTTACTTCGGGCACCAAAGGGGTCCAGCGCGGCCATGTCCTGATGGAACCAAAAAACAAGGACGAGTTTGAGAGGATGAAGGGAGCCCTTAAGGGAGCCTGGGTCCTTATCGGAGGAAAAAATGACGGTTGGCCCATCGATTTTTCTGAAAAGGCTGACTCCGTCCGTAAAAGTATAATTGCCTGGAATGACTCTGTCGGCACTATAAACCGTGAAATAACAAGGGAGAACTATTTAAACAGGGACAAACCTCCCAAAGAGACTATCCCCCTGAAAACCGAACCGGCCCTTTTCTACAGGGAAATGCGCGAAGCTGGTATTCTCGGGGTAATCCAGTCTTCAGAAGTCCCTATCAGAGCCCTCTACGACAGGAAGAATCTTCCTGGCATGACTTTTGAAAACCTGCCGACTGTCTGTGATATCAAGCTTGATGAAAGCCAATACGCCGTCATCGAAAAGATGGTGAAGGAACGCAGGTATTTCCTGCTTGAGTTCGACATCAGGAATCATTTCAAGCCGGGCCCGGTAGTATACCATAATGTCATTGGAGTGATCAAGGGGGCCCGCTACCCCGACGAGTATGTGATGATGGGCGGACATCTTGATGCTTTCGACGTAGCTACGGGCGGTGTTGATGACGGATCGGGAATAACTCCCGCCATGGAAGCTGCCCGGCTTATAATGGAGGCAGGTGGCAAACCCCGGAGGACAATCCTTGTCTGCCTGTGGGCAGCTGAGGAATTCGGACTGCTCGGCTCAAAACACTGGGTTGAGTCCAATAAGGAAAAGCTTCCGCGGATTTCCAATTATTTCAATCGCGACGGAGGACCAACAGTGGCAAACGGACTTACGGTTCCGGAATCAATGTATGAGGACTTTGAAAAAGTGTGCAAACCATTGAACTCAATAAACCCCGATTTTCCGTTCAGTCTTAAAAAAAATACCAGTCCTCCCAGACCCAGGCCCACGACGGCCGGAGGTTCAGATCATGCATATTTTGCAATGAACGGAGTGCCAACTCTGGCTTTTGAGGCCCCGGATGCCAAAGGCTATAATTTCAGCTACCAGGAGATATGGCATACAGAGAACGATTTATATACCAAGAGTATTCCTGAATACCAGGAGCATACTGCCGTCGTTACCGCTGTTGTTGTTTACGGACTGGCCGATCTCGATCATCTGCTCTCCCGCAGGGGATTATACCAGGATGAGGAGAAGAAATGAATGATTAATTCACTTTATACCCCAAAAAATGAATCTGAAGGATCTTGTTTACGGAACCAGGTCGTACAGGCGTTTTGACGAATCTTATCAGATAGACAGAAAACTACTTGAGGACCTGCTTGATTTGGCCCGGATGTCCGCCTCAGCTGCGAACAGACAACCACTTAAGTATCTTCTGTATAATTCTCCCTCTGACTGCAGGAGGATCTTTCCTTCACTTGCCTGGGCAGGTTATCTGAAGGACTGGGAAGGACCGGCCGGAGGCGAAAGACCTTCAGCCTACATTATAATATTGGGCGACAAGGAAATAACCGAATCATTCAATGTTGACCATGGAATTGCTGCCCAGAGCATTATGCTCGGCGCCACTGAAGCCGGAATCGGAGGATGCATGATAGCATCAATAAAAAGAGAAGCACTTAGGGATGAACTTCATATTCAGGAAAAACTTGAAATACTTCTGGTCCTGGCTCTCGGGAAACCTGTTGAAAATGTGGTTATAGATGAAGTAACCGGCAACGACATAAAATACTGGAGGGACGGGAACGGCATTCACCATGTTCCCAAGCGGAGACTTGATGATCTGATAATGAATGCGTAACTTTGTTACGACATGAAAAAGGGATGGCTCTTAATATTGTTACTTTCATTTCCCGTCACTTCTGTTTTGAGCCAGGTTGGAGAAATCACAGGCAGTGGTTTGGTTTTTAACGGAATAGTAAGGGATGCATCAACTTTTCTGCCTCTGCCTGACGCACAGATATTCCTGAACCGGTCTTTTATTTCCGTTACCGGCGAAGAAGGCATTTTTTCTCTCAGGGTGAACCGGAGAGATACTGTAAAGTTCAGACTTCTAGGATATCAGGATGCTTCCTTCCATGTCAGCGACAGTTTATCGGGACGTGAGTTCATGGTTGGAATTTACATGCATACAGATACTATTGCGATAGAAGAGGTGGTGATCATCCCGAGGCTGCAGAATCTGAAGTACGATATCTATAAACCGCCTCCGGCGACAACCGAAATGCAAAATGCCAGGTATAACATGGCCGTTTCAGCTTATCAGGGAAGAATGGGGATTGGAAAACTTGGAGACCCTGAATCCAACTATGCAATGATCCATCAGAGAAATCTTAGGAATGCAGCTGAGAAAGGAACAATTCCATCCGATGCGATGGTTGGACTAAGTCCGTTTATGCTTGTCGGGGTGGTGTATCTTCTCATTAACGGACTTCCCCCGAAACCGGAACCAATGAAATCAAACCTGACCCGCGAAGAGCTTGATCAGATCCATAAAAATTATCTTGAGAAGGTGAGCGAAGAATGATCGTGATGTTATCCTTTTATAAAGATGGCCTTAATGATGTGACTGGCCATTTTGGGATTTTCCTTCAGTCTTCTTGTAGAATAACCAAACCACTTCTTCCCGAAAGGAACGTATACCCTCATCCTGTGCCCTTCATTCAAAATGCTCTCACGCAGCTTTGGAGTAACTCCGTACAGCATCTGGAATTCATACATTTCTTTCGGAACATTATACTTCCTGAGCAGGTTGTACGCTCCTTCTATAAGGGGTTTGTCGTGAGTCGCAATGCCTGCATATATACCGTTGGCCAGCATGTATTCCAAATCCTCGAGGAAGTGCTGGTTGACTTCTTCATATTTTTTATAGGCAATTTCAGCAGGTTCAATGTATATACCTTTACACAGCCTGATATTCAGGGGCGATTCCTTTGTGTGAAGATCCATTAATCCTTTTATGTCGTTAAGGGTTCTTTTGAGATAGGCCTGGAAAACTATACCGACACTCCTGGGAAATTCCGTCTTAAGCCGCCTGTACAAATCGATCTCCATGTCGGTGCATGGCGAGTCCTCCATGTCGATCCGGATAAACCCGTTGTATGAGGCAGCTTTTTCAGTAATCTCTCTGATATGATTGTAGCATACTTCCTTGTCGATAAGAAGTCCGAAGGATGTGGGTTTAAGCGAAAAATTACCGTCAATACCTGCTTTAATGGTGACTTCAATAAGGTCGAGGTACTCTTTTTTGTTTTCTTCGGCCTCCTCAAGCGATGTGATAAATTCTCCCAGAACGTCAAGAGTGACATCTGTCCTGTTTTTTTTGAACTCTTTAGATACCCTTATGGCATCTTCTATTTTTTCCCCTGAAATGTATGCTTTTGAGAATATCCAGATGAACTTCTCTGGAAAATAAGGGAGAATTGCGGCAATTAATTTATTGAACATCTTTTTTTAAAGTTAAAGTGTCACAAAAATATCAAATCGTTGCTCAAAACGACAACATGAAATAAAAAATCAAATAAAAACTATAAGTAGACTTAATTTAATGACGTTTGTCACATCGGATTAATGATTTATGACAGTTATGAAAATATTTTAGATAGTCTTTAAATAGTTGTAAATATTTATTTTACGTCACTTTCTCAAAAAATTGTTTAATAAGGATATCACTTTTTCAGCAAATCTCCGTTTATATATTGTTGCGAAATAGATGAATAGTCAAATATACCTAATCGGATCGATTTTGCTTAAGAGAATAAAATATTCATTATTAGTGTCTTGCGTCATGCTTCTTGATAGTTTTGGCCAGGATCCTACATTTTCTCAGTTCTACGCGAATCCGCTTTATCTTGCTCCGTCATTCGCTGGCGCAACTGAAGAATACAGGTTTGCCCTTAATTACAGGAACCAGTGGCCGGCCGTTCCTGGGGTTTTTCACACATACAGCATATCATTCGACAAAGCCCTCTTGAATTTCAATTCAGGAATTGGTGTGCTGGCAACTTACGATGTGGCCGGATCAGGGGAACTCAGCACCACAAACATCGGACTTCTGTATTCCTACGATTTCAGAATCAATGAAGACTGGCACATCCGGCCCGGAGTAAATTTTAAATTCACTTACCTGGGGCTCGATATCTACAAGCTTGTCTTTGCAAGCCAGATGACAGGTTCCGGAACGGTACCGTCGGTATATCCGCCACCTTTCAGCAAGGTGGCCGATGTCGATTTTGCAACATCAGCGCTGGTTTATAACGACCGGTTCTGGGGTGGTTTCACTCTTGATCATCTGCTTAACCCGAAACAATCATTTTATGGGAATGAATCAACCCTCCCGGTTAAACTGAATGTTTTCGGAGGTATCCAGATATTAAGAAAGACGAGATTGCGTCAAACCTATCAGGAAGTATTGTCGGTTGCACTTAATTTCCAGAAACAGGCCGACTTCTATCAGACCGATATAGGGTTGTATTATTACAGGGATCCGCTTATTTTCGGAGTATGGTACAGGGGAATCCCGTTTGTGACTACCCAGGCAGGAGATGCAGTGATTGGACTGCTCGGCATCAAAACCAAACAACTCCATATCGGTTATAGTTACGATTTCACAATCTCAAATCTGATATCTTCAACATCAGGTGCTCACGAGATATCGCTTGTATATGAATTCAATTCATTCTCAATTGGTCAGCGAACAAAGATAAGGGCTATTCCATGCCCGGAATTTTAAACCCGTAAGATCCGGTTCCGTATGTCTTTTTAAAATTAAAGGGTGTGAGGCAGCAAAATAATTAATTTGCTATATTTGCGGCTGATAAACATTAAACCTCACATTTCTTTCGATGAAGAATCTAACCAATGTTCTGCTTGCACTGCTCTTTATGGCTGTTGCCGCCCTGTTCGTGCTCCACTTTACCGGGAATAAAGAAACCTCAAAAGACAATAACACTGAAGGAACTGCAAGTGCTGTTTCAGAAGGGATTGCCTTTGTGGATATCGATACAGTGGTGTTCAAGTTCAATATGTATTCCGACAGGAGAGAAGAACTACTTGAGAAACAAAGAAACGCTGAAACTGAACTCAATTCCAAGGGTAGCCAGTACGAAAGGGGAGTAAAGGACTTTCAGGATAAGGTTAATAAAGGACTTGTTACCAGAGCTACTGCAGCTGAAATGGAACAAAATCTTATCCAGCAGCAACAGGAACTGGTCAATCTTCGCGACCAGCTCCAGTCCAATCTTCTTGAGGAAGACCAGGTAATGAACAGGCAGATCCTGGAATATATTACCACCTTTCTCGAAGAACATAAGAATGAATACAAATACCAGTATGTTCTCGGCAAGAGTTTCGGAAGCCCCATCCTTTACGGCGATTCGGCAATGGATATTACCCAGCAGGTTGTTGATGGACTGAATGCCAAATATCAGACCGAGAAAAAGAAGTGATCCCATGGGATTTGCCTCTGCGTGGCTTGAGCAAAATTCACTTTTCTCCCGCATTATTACAGAGGCGCCAGCTCAAAATACAGGTATTATTGTTGTTGTTCCCGCTTTTGACGAACCCGGAATAACAAATCTTCTTGACTCCTTCGCAGGCTGCAGTCTGCCTCCCTGCAGAGTTGAAATCCTGATTGTTGTTAATGCACCCGACAATGCCGGGGAAGAGAGCCTTATTAACACCCGGAACACCGCTGCTGCTGCCGACTCCTGGAAGAAGCTTAACCAGAATCTTTTTTTTAACGTTTATGTTATCGACGGGCTTGGACTTAAGTCGTCAGGATGGAGTGTCGGACTTGCCAGAAAGACCGGAATGGACGAAGCCCTCAGACGGTTTGACCTTCTTAACAATCCCGACGGAATTATTCTGAATATCGATGCCGATTGCACTGTTAAAAATGACTACTTCGAAGCAGTTTACAGCGAAATGGCCGGCAGATCAGACCGGATGGCATGCTCTGTATACTTTGAGCATCCTGTTTCGGGCGATGACTTTACAGAGGAAATCTACAGATCTGTAAAGCTCTATGAGCTTCACATGCGATATTTCGTTCAGGGTCTTTCCTATGCAGGCTTTCCCTGGGTGCACCATACGGTTGGATCGGCAATTGCAATAAAGGCAATAGCTTACGTTAAGGCAGGAGGAATGAACAAGCGATCGGCCGGAGAAGATTTTTATTTCATTCAGAAACTGCTTCCTGCAGGAGGATTTTTTAACCTGACTTCAACCACTGTCTATCCATCTCCGAGAGTATCAACAAGAGTGCCTTTCGGAACGGGTCCTGTAATTTCACGTCTTGCTGAATCACCTGATGCCGGCCTGCTTTCCTATAATCCGGAAGCATTCCGTGAACTCAGACTCTTCTTCAGTATGATTGACGGTTTTTTTTGCGAAGAGACGAATACCGGTATTAACAAATACTCTGACCTGCCTCCGGGCATCCGTCAGTTCATCAGTTCTGAGGATTGGGATACCAGGGTCACCGAGATAAGAAACAACACATCGGGAATGGACTCATTCAGGAAGAGATTTTTCAGCTGGTTCAATATGTTCAGAATTGTGAAATACCTGAATTCGGTACACGGCACACATTTTAAGAAAGTACCCGTGGAAGAAGCTGCAAGTGAGCTGCTTAAGATGATGGGGAAAGATAATCCTGCCGGCCTGACCGGCCTGCTGAATTGTTTCAGACAGCTGGACCTTAATGGCTAATTTGTTTCCCTTGTAATGCGGCGGTCTTCCTGAGGCGAGAGAATAATGTAGAGATCCTCATCCGGCTTTTTCATCCTGTACTGCTCCCTGGCAAACTTCTCAAGATTCCTGTCGCTGGTTTTAAGCTCATGAAGCTTCCGCTTATCCTCTTCGATGCGCCGGACATAATACTCCTTCTCAGCCTTGAGCTTTTTAAGGTTCTTCATCTCCTTCCATCTCGATATAAGATTATTTGAATCGAGCAATAAAATCCATACGGCAAAAATGATCAATGTGAGGAGATACTTGTTCCTCAGGACGGGTGGAATTTTTTCGATGAACTTGAAGCGTTGCATCATGATACAAACCTACAACTTTTTTTTTAACCGCCACTCATAAGATAAAACATCTGTACATTGTCGCCGTCATGAATTACAGTCGATCCGTAAAGGTCGCGGGGAATGAGTTTACCATTGATCTTTATGATCCTCATCCTGAAAGTAAACCTCCTGATCTCAAGCATATCGCTTACCGTCATCGTGTCAGCTTCAAAAACCTCTTCCCTGTTATTCAGTATAATCTTCATTTCCGGAGCTACCTTCTATTTCATTTTCATCAGCAATTCAACAACAGTGTTGGCCTGCTTAGCGGCCACAATAACTACCCTCGGAGCCAATGGAGGGAGATCATCAGTAACTTCTGATGTCTCATCTCCGCAAACATACAGTGTCTCATCTATTTTTCTGGTTTTCAGAATTTCATTTTTACCCCAGCCGGCAATACCCGAACCTGCTACCAGCGGAATCCTGTTTAACTGACTCTGCACGATCTCGATAAACATCTCTTTCATTTCGCTGCTGTCGAGGGCTTCAACAATCACGTGACAGTCCCTGAAAATCTGAGTAATGTTTTTTCTGTCTAATTTTTTAGTGTGGATTATGACATTGGCTTCAGGTCTGATCCTGGCCAGATTTTCCCTTATCGCCTCGGTCTTCATCATCCCTTCCTGTCCTGCAAAATAAAACTGCCTCGACAGATTCGATTTCTCCACCCTGTCATAGTCGGCTATTACCAGTGTGCCGACCCCGCTTCTGGCAAGCAAGGCTGCACAATTTGAACCCAAACCGCCGGCACCTGCAATTCCTACCCTGAATTTTTCAAGATGACTCTCAATCTCTGACAGATTCATCCTTTTATTATTGAAGATTCTGACTATACAAATATATATAGTTTGCAGTGAGATTTTTTAAAAACAACTGCCCGAACCATTATAATGATCATTATCATTATAATGGTATTTTTTAAAGAGTAAATTTGGTCATAAATAATAATTTACGCCGGTAATCAATATAGAAGCTATGGATTTACAACAAATTAAAGCACAGCATCGCCTTTTAAAAAGATGGGACTATAAATGGATGCCTCTGGATAAAGGCTATACCGACAAGATTCTGTATGTGAATGTGGGAGAAACTGATATCAGGGAAAAGGATGTCCCGCCCGTGATGAAGGAGAAATTCATTGGAGGCAAAGGGTACGGACTTCGCCTTCTCTGGGATGCTACCTTACCCGATACAAAATGGGATGATCCTGAAAATGAGATAATAATATCCTCAGGACCTATCGGAGGAATAACCCAGTACTCTGGGACCGGCAAGTCGCTTGTCGTAAGTATTTCCCCCCAGACCAATTCAGTCATGGACAGCAATGTGGGAGGTTTTTTCGGACCGTTTCTGAAGTTCTCGGGATTTGATGCCATAGAAATACAGGGCAAGGCTCAGAGTGATGTAGTAGTGTTTATTGACGGGATTAACCATAAGGTAGAGATCTTCGAAGCTCCTTATGAAGCAGTCGACAGTCACGTTTTGGCTGAACAGCTTACGGAGATATTTGCGGCTGATGAAAGTGAAAAAAGGAATATAGGTGTCGTATCATCAGGTTCAGCAGCCGAACACTCCCTTATCGGAATGCTCAACTTCAGCTTCTACGATCAGCGCAGGAAGAAAGTGAGGGTGAAACAGGCGGGAAGAGGAGGAATTGGAACCGTGTTCCGTAACAAAAAGATCAAGGCGCTGGTATGCAAGATCCCGGGAGTGAAGGGTAACCTGAACAACGTGGTTGATCTGGATGCTATAATGGAAAGGGGAAGGCGTTTCAATAAGGAAATAAGGGAGCTCGATGATAAACAGTGCCAGATGCGGCAGGTGGGAACGGCTCATCTGATGGAAATTATGAACGATCATGACCTTCTTCCTGTTAATAATTACAAGTTTGGAAGTCACCCCGAATCTTACAAGATCGATTCTACAGTCTGGAAGTCGTTCTTTACACAAAATATTCCTGATGGATGCTGGCTCGGATGCAACATGTCGTGCTGCAAGGGGGTGGACAACTATGAGGTTCAGACCGGACCATACAAGGGACAGATAGTTATTGTAGACGGGCCGGAATATGAAAATGCGGCTGGCCTGGGATCAAACTGCGGGATCTTTGATCCTGGTTATATAATCGAATCCAACTTCTATTGCGATACCTACGGGATATGCACGATAACATGGAGCACACTCTCGGCTTTTATAATGGAATGCTATGAGAATGGAATACTGGATAAAGAAAAAACAGGAGGACTGGAACTCAATTTCGGAAATTCAAAAGCTGTCCTGGAACTGCTTCATCAGCTTGCAAAAGGAGAAGGTTTTGGTAAAACAGCAGGGTTGGGAGTCCGCAGAATGAAGGAACTGTTTATTTCAAAAGGCTGGGGAGATCCCTCTTTCCTGAATGATATAGCAATGGAAAACAAAGGTCTTGAGTATTCACAGTATGTTTCAAAGGAATCGCTTGCCCAACAGGGAGGATTTGCCATGACCAACAAGGGCCCCCAGCATGATGAGGCCTGGCTTATATTCATGGATATGGTAAATAACCAGATACCGACATTTGAAAATAAGGCTGAGGCATTGCACTATTTCCCGATGTTCAGAACCTGGTTTGGACTGGTCGGTTTGTGCAAGCTGCCATGGAATGATGTTGAGCCTGAAAATAACGCAGAGACAGATGAACCAGCAAAGGTGCCGGAGCATGTCGATAACTATGTTACCATTTATAAAGCTGTCACAGGCAGGGAATTCAGTAAGGAAAGGCTTATTGAGGATTCGGAACGGGTTTATAACTTCCAGAGAATATTCAACCTCAGAAGAGGCTTTGGCACCCGTGAACACGATCGCCAGCCTTTCCGCGCCGCAGGCCCGGTTACTATCGAGGAATATGAGTCCAGAGCAGAAAGATATGACAAACAACTAATTGAAAAAGTCGGGATCAGCCCCGAAGGGAAATCGTCTCAGGAAAAGCTGAGACTCATAAGGGAATACAGGGAAGCACAGTATGAAAGCCTTTTGGATGCCGTATACAAACGAAGGGGCTGGAACAGAAACGGAGTTCCGAAAATAGAATTCCTTAAACGAATAGGAATTGATTTTCCCGAGGTTATAGATGTCGTATGTGATTACCAGTAGGATCCATAGCCATTACTCTTCCGGTTTTTCGTAATTTCGTCTCCTGATGATAAAGCGCGCCTTCTTTTTACTTACTCTGTTTTTCTTTGTATCCCCCGGTTGCAGGAACAGCGTCGCAGACAGGGGGAAACAGATCATTATCTTTCATGCGGGAAGCCTGTCTGTGCCTTTTAAACAACTGGCCGATGAATACAGAAAGCTTAATCCTGAGGTAAAGATACTTATGGAACCTGCAGGAAGCCTTGTCTGTGCCCGCAAGATCACAGAGCTCAGGAAACCGTGCGACATCATTGCATCAGCTGATTATATGGTGATTGACGAACTTATTATCCCGGAATACGCATCCTGGAGCATCAAATTCGCCACCAATGAGATTGTTGTTGCTTTCCGTGAAGAATCGAGGTATTCATCTGAAATCGACTCATCGAACTGGATTGACATTCTTCTCAGGAATGATGTCGTATATTCCAGGTCAGACCCTGATTCCGATCCCTGCGGCTACAGAAGCGTCATGACTTTCAAGCTTGCAGAAAAGTATTACGACATACCCGGTCTTGAAGGGAAACTGACCGCAAAAGACAGAAATTTTATCCGTCCCAAGGAGGTTGATCTGATTGCCCTGGTTGAAGCGGGCGCTGCTGATTATATGTTCCAGTACAAATCAGTTGCCAGGCAACACAACATGAAATATATTGAACTGCCCGACATGATAAATCTGGGTAATCCGCTTTTTAACGGACAGTATAATACCGTGTCGGTCGATGTGGCCGGCAAATCGCCCGACAGTAAAATGATTATCAGGGGTGAATATATCAATTACAGTCTGGCAGTTCTCAATGATGCCCCCAACAGTGAGGGAGCCACAAACTTTGTTTCGTTCATGCTGAGTGCTGAAGGTGTTGAAATCTTCAGGAGAAACGGACAGGATCCTGTATTGCCTCCTGAAACCGGACAGCCTGATATGATCCCTTCGGGTCTTAAGAAGTACCTTGGTTATGGGATTCAGTAGCGAGCGACCGGTCAGAGGCAATCTCTTCAGTCTGATAATGCTGATTTTGTCATCTCTTGTCCTTCTGTTTATACTGGCCCCCCTTGCAGGGATTTTTTTTGAAACAAGTGGATCTGTACTACTTGAAACAGCGAATGACAGGGATGTAAGGGATAGTATCTGGCTTACCCTTCTTGTGGCTTTTTCCGCAACCTTTCTGTTTGCTTTTGCTGGGATACCCCTGGCCTGGATCCTTGCCAGAAAGGAGTTTCCGCTGAAGGGAGTGGTGCAGGGGCTTATTGATCTGCCCGTGGTCATCCCGCACACTGCTGCAGGAATAGCAGTGCTTGGATTTATTTCAAGGGACGGATTTCTTGGAGCCATTGCTGATTCTGCAGGGCTGACTCTGATTAATAATCCGGCAGGAATTGCACTTGCAATGGCTTTTGTAAGCATTCCCTTCCTCATTAATTCAGCCAGGGATGGCTTTGCCTCCGTGCCGGTAAGGCTTGAAAAAGCCGCTTTGACACTCGGGGCATCTCATACAAGGGTCTTCTTCACAATCTCGCTCCCCCTGGCCTGGAAAAGCATAATGACAGGATTTGTAATGATGTTTGCCCGGGGTATGAGCGAGTTTGGTGCTGTTGTAATAGTTGCATATCACCCGATGACCGCTCCTGTACTTATCTATGAACGGTTCAGTTCCTTCGGACTTGATTATGCGAGACCTGTATCCGTCTTGTTTATTATTGTTGCATTGGCGGTTTTCATTCTTCTGAGGCTTATATCACTGAAAAAGAAGGAATCTCATATCACTCCGGATGCTGAGACTTGAAAATATAAACAAGAAATTCGGCGCCTTTGCCCTATCGGGAATCAGTCTTGAAGTTCCTGACGGTGAGTATTTTGTCCTTCTCGGCCGGTCAGGATCGGGAAAAACCTGCCTCCTTGAACTGATTGCCGGCCTTAATACTCCTGATTCGGGGACTGTGTGGATTGACGGGCAGAACATGACAAACCGAAAAATACAGGACCGGCCCGTTGGTCTGGTTTTTCAGGATTTTGCCATCTTTCCCAACATGACAGTCTATGGGAATATTGCTTATCCTCTCCGCTCGAGAGGGTTGAAAAAAGATGAAATCGCAGGAAATGTTAAATCTATTGCAGCCGAAATGGATATCTCAACCCTTCTCGGCCGCTATCCGAAAAATCTGTCATCTGGTGAGCTCCAGAGAGTGGCCCTTGCCAGGACTCTTGTTCTTTCTCCAAGGCTGCTTCTTCTTGATGAACCGATGTCTTCGGTTGATGCAAGCCTCAAGGACGAAATAAAGAAAGTTTTTCGCCGTATTAACAGAAACGGACTTACAATAATTCATGTCACTCACGATTACAGGGAGGCGGTAAGCCTGGCTGGCAGGGTGGGGGTGATCCATGGCGGCAGGATAGTCCAGGATGGTAATCCGGAATCGGTTTTCGGACGGCCTGCAAGCAGATTTGTTGCCAGGTATGCCGGAATTAAAAACTTTTTCAATGTAAGGTTAAGAAAGGAAGGCGATGAGTGTAAAGCGACTGCTGACGGGAACATGACATTCAGCATTGCTGGCACCAGCTCTGCCGGCAAGGGGCTTATG
>JAFGXK010000188.1 GCA_016936695.1 Bacteroidales bacterium
GTCATTTACAGGCCCTGATACCATAAGAACACCTGCGGCCCCCATGTCTTTCGCAAGCATGGCCTTGTCCCGGTCACTGTTGAAGGGAATGAATCCGCTGACAGAAAGGTTGGGTTCCGGATCCCCCCTGAGCAGCATCACCCAAAGCCCCTTAACATCAAGGTCACCGTAATCATCCCAGTCAATACTGTCATTGCTGATGCGGAACCCGTAACCGGCAAAAACAACTTCTGCGGTTAGTTCAGCAGTTTCGCTGAAGGAGAAAGGAGAGATATCAGTTACCGGGTCAAAGGATTGGTCTCCGACCGACAGGAAATTCCTGTCCCCGGCGATAACCTTGTCAGAAATCTCAAACCGCTGGAATCCGTCTCCGGCCACTGGTTCGAGCCCGGCCATCTGAAGCCTTTCCCTTATATAGACGGCAGCCAGACTGTCTCCTTCAGTCCCTGTCATCCTTCCTTTAAGTTCGTCAGATGATAGGAACCTGACATGATCCTCCAGCTCCTTCGGATAGATATTCTTTGACAGGCTGCTGTTGCACGACCAAGCGGCAATCGCAGCCAGGAGTATTGTAAACTGAATTGTCCTTATTTTCACAAATTGATGTTATTCAAACAGTTTAAAGGCTTCTTTAATAAGACCTATCGCCTCCATAAGCTGGGCTTCGGTGATTACGAGGGGAGGAGCAAAGCGGATAATATGTTCGTGTGTCGGTTTTGCAATTACACCCTTTTCTTTCATAGCAAGGCATACATCCCATGCAGTCTTCCCGTTTTTCGGCCTGATGGCCACGGCGTTGAGCAGACCTTTGCCTCTGACAAGCTCTACCATATCTGATTTTATTCCTTTCATTTCGCTGCGGAAAATTTTTCCGAGTCTTTCTGCATTCTCAGCCAGTTTTTCGTCCTTAAGTACTGAAAGCGCTGCAATGGCAACTTTTGCTGCAATGGGATTTCCTCCGAATGTGGATCCGTGTTCTCCGGGCTTGATTGTGAGCATGATATCATCATCGGCCAGTACTGCTGATATTGGCATAAGACCGCCTGAAAGAGCTTTGCCGAGTATCAGAATGTCGGGACGCACACCCTCGTGCTCGCAGGCAAGAAGCTTACCGGTACGTGCAAGTCCGGTCTGAACTTCATCGGCAATGAAAAGAACATTGTGCTTCTTGCAGAGATCGTAGGCTTTCTTAATATATCCGTCGTCGGGGACGAATACGCCGGCTTCACCCTGGATGGGCTCCACAAGGAATCCTGCCACATCTGTATCCTGCAACGCGTCTTCCAGTGCATTGAGGTCATTATAGGGTATTGTTATGAATCCGGGTGTGAACGGTCCGTAATCGTTCCTGGCATCGGGATCGGTCGACATCGATATGATTGTGATAGTCCTTCCGTGGAAATTACCCTCACAGCAGATGATCTTTGCATTTCCCTGGGTTATCCCTTTCTTCTTGTATGCCCACTTGCGGCAAAGCTTAAGGGCAGTCTCATCAGCCTCAGCTCCGGAGTTCATGGGAAGAACCTTGTCGTAGCCGAAATAGCGGGTTACAAACTCCTCGTACTCTCCGAGCACAGAATTATAAAATGCCCTTGAAGTGAGAGCAAGCTTCCTGGCCTGGGCAACCATGGCGTCTACAATCCTCGGGTGGCAATGCCCCTGGTTCACTGCAGAGTAAGCCGATAGAAAATCGAAATATCTCTTTCCTTCAACATCCCAGACAAAGGGTCCTTCGCCTCTGTCGAGCACTACAGGCAACGGATGATAATTGTGAGCTCCGTACTTGTCTTCCCGGTTAATATAATCCTGTGAATTCATATTGTTGATAATTAATTAGTTATATTGCAACAAAAATAAGCTACAATTTTACAAAAGCTTTTCGTCTTTTCCAAAAACTCCTATCCTCATATTAAAATCAGGCCTGGAAAGAATCTTGCGGTCTTGCGGTTTTGCAGTCTTGCGGTCCGTTAGTCTCCCGACAGATCCGGTCTCAGCCTCCTGGTTCTTTCAAGCGATTTTTCGTGCCTCCACTTTTCTATTTCAGCAGCATGTCCCGAAAGAAGTATGTCGGGAACCTTCCATCCCATGAATTCCGCCGGTCTTGTATAGACAGGGGGAGCAAGCAGGTCGTCCTGGAATGAATCGGCGAGGGCCGACTGTTCATCACCAAGCGACCCGGGGAGCAGCCTTACAACAGCATCGATAATTACTACGGCCGGAATTTCTCCGCCCGAAAGCACATAATCGCCGATGGAGATCTCGCTGGTAATAAGATGATCCCTTATTCTCTGGTCTATCCCTTTATAGTGGCCTGCAAGGATAATTATGTTATTCTTAAGCGACAGCGCGTTAGCTTTTTTTTGAGTGAGCTTCTCACCGTCAGGTGAGGTGTAGATTATCTCGTCATAGTCCCTTTCTTTCTTAAGCTCTTCGACAGCCTTGTAAACCGGCTCAATCATCATTACCATCCCTGCTCCTCCGCCAAAGGCATAGTCGTCGACGCTTTTGTACCTGTCGGAGGCATAATCGTGAAGGTTTACAATGTTGATTTCCACAAGGCCTTTGTCCCTGGCTCTTTTTACAATCGACCAGTTCAGGGGACTGTGAAGCAATTCGGGCAGAACTGTAAGAACATCAATTCTCATCTTGTGATTTTTCACAAAAATAATCAAAAGCCCGATATGACTTTCTATTCTGTCCGGAGTGCAGCGGCCGGATTGTAACTGGCAGCTTTAATTGTCTGCGACATTATTGACAACCATCCTATAATCAGGGTGATAAGTGTTGCAAGAATAAAAAACAACGGACTTATTGGAATCCTGCTTGCAAACCCTTCAAGCCAGTAGATCGATCCGAACCAGGCTACAGGATAGGCAAACAAAGATGAAACCAGAATGATAATAAACATTTCCTTTGAAAGGAGAGCCAGTATGACAGAAGTAGAAGCTCCATAGCTTTTTCTTATTCCTATTTCCCTGGTTCTTTTACCGGTAATGTAGGTAATAAGCCCGATCAGTCCGACACATGCAATGAAAATAGCCAGAAATGAAAAAATCAGAAATATCTTACCTGTTTTCATTTCTGATGAATATAGGTTATCCCATTTATCGGCGAGGAATTCATGCTGAAATGGCATGTCGGGAGTGAAGGTCTTCCACAGTTTCTCAATCTCAGAAATGGTTCCTTCAACGTTATTGCCTGACAACCGGATAGCTGCATACTGGTCGCCGCCTCCACCCCTGTTTATTGTGAAACATACCGGTCCGATTTCCTTATGCATCGATTCAATGTTGAAGTCCTTCATAACTCCGATTATCTTGTACCGGATCCATTCCTGTGGTCCCCCGGGCTGAAGGAGATACTGACTCGTAGGATTCTCCAGACCCAGGAATCTGACTGCCGATTCATTAATAAGGATTGCTGTTGAATCAGTCCCGAATTCCCGTGAAAAGAAGCGTCCTTCGACAAGCTGAACTCCCAGGGCTTCAGGAAAATCAAAACTTACAGTTCCCTGGTTTATCAGATAGGTGTTTTTTTCAGGATCATCATCTTTGAAAAATGCATTGTTATTGAAGTTTGTTCCCGGGACCGATCTGGAAAATCCGGCTTTTTCAACACCAGGAATCTCAAGCATCTGAGCCCGGAAGGATTCCAGTTGCTGCCAGAACGCATCCGCCCGCCTCAAAATGAGGAGGTTCTCCTTGTCAAATCCAAGGTCCTTTTTTGTAAGAAAA
>JAFGXK010000189.1 GCA_016936695.1 Bacteroidales bacterium
AGATTGGAAGAGCTGGTCACTACACTTAATCCAAACATATCCGGTAAGCTCTCGGTTACCGACTACATCGCCTCAAAGATAGAAGGTGTTCTTAATATAGAGGTGATACAGAATTTCATGGGTTCCATGGTAGGCATCCTCGGAAATGTTGCTGTAGCTGCTTTTTCGATATCCTTTATCACCTTCTTTTTTCTTAAGGACCAGCACCTCTTCTATGAGTCGATCCTGATGTGGATACCTGACAACTATGTCGATAACGTGACCAGGGCCCTCAATTCAATAAAGCATCTTCTTACCAGGTATCTTATCGGAATAGTGATCCAGAGCACCTGCATCATGTTACTGATAACCATTGGCATGACAATAGTCGGGATTGAGTTTCAGCAGGCGCTGGTGATGGGACTGATTATCGGCACTCTTAACATTATACCTTATGTCGGCCCATGGCTCGGTTTTTTCATCGTGATGATCATGGGTATCGCCGCCCATATCAACCTCGATTTTTCGACAGTGGTCGTTCCGCTGGTTATGTATATGGCATTGGTGGTGGCAGTTACGCAGCTGATTGACAATATCGTCTTCCAGCCTGTAATCTTTTCAAACAGTGTGAGGGCACACCCTTTGGAAATTTTTATAGTGGTTCTGGCAGCAGGATTTGCTGCAGGAATCCCGGGAATGCTGCTCGGAATCCCCACTTATACCGTATTGAGGGTGTTCGCCCGGGAGTTCTTCTATGGGTTCAAGGCTATTCAGAAAATAACGTCAAGCCTGTCGGACGAGGATCAGTACGGACAGGAATCCATGGAGCCGGGAGTGCAGGGTATTGTTATTAAGAGAAAAAGAAAAAGAAAACCCCGGCCTGCTCAGGATAACCAGCAACATGAACAATGAATTCATTTGTGTCATTGCTTAACAGAATATTCAGGTTCTACTATGAGGGCTTCACCAGCATGTCGTGGTGGGGTAAGCGGATCTGGCTGATCCTGCTGATAAAGTTGTTTGTAATTTTTATCATCCTGAAGTTATTCTTCTTTCCAGATTTCCTGAAGAGGAATTACCGGACGGATGAGCAGCGCAGTGAGCATGTACTGGAACAATTAATAAAACCAAATTAGCCTATGTTTGAGAGTTTAGACGCATCCCTGGTTGACTGGTCGAGGGCTCAGTTTGCCCTGACGGCCATATACCACTGGCTTTTTGTTCCGCTGACACTCGGTCTGTCATTCATTATTGCCATAATGGAAACGATCTATGTTAAGACCGGTAATGAGGAATGGAAGCGAATGACGAAATTCTGGATGACTCTCTTCGGAATCAATTTTGCAATCGGTGTGGCAACCGGATTGATACTGGAGTTTGAGTTCGGCACCAACTGGTCAAACTATTCCTGGTTCGTGGGAGACATTTTTGGTGCTCCGCTGGCGATAGAAGGAATACTGGCATTCTTCCTCGAATCGACTTTTGTGGCGGTTATGTTTTTCGGATGGGACAAGGTCAGCAAAAAAGCCCACCTGGTGTCCACCTGGCTGGTGGCTGTCGGAGCCAATCTGTCGGCCTTATGGATACTGGTTGCCAATGCCTGGATGCAGAATCCCGTCGGTATGGTCTTCAATCCCGAGACTGCAAGAAATGAAATGGTCAGTTTCTGGGAGGTGCTTTTTAACGAGGTGGCTGTCACCAAATTCCTTCATACAATCTCATCCGGTTTCCTGCTTGGCTCTATGTTCGTAGTGGGGATAAGCGCATATTACCTGCTCAATAACCGCGAGGCCCTCCTTGCAAAAAGAAGTATGCTGGTTGCCGGTATCTTTGGTCTGCTCTCCTCTCTTCTTGTTGTTTATACAGGGGATACTTCGGCCAGAGCTCTGGCCAAAGCACAGCCTGTTAAATTTGCTGCCTTTGAGGCCCTTTATGAGGGTACGGAGAAGGCCGGACTGGTAGCCGTGGGCATTCTTAAGGAATCAGACAGGAAGATCGGAGAAAAGGCGGTCAACGATTTTGTGTTCAGGATAGAAATTCCGGGGTTTCTTTCGGTGATGACCGGAGGAAGCAGTGACGCATTCGTCCCCGGAATTATTGATCTGGTAAACGGTAATGCCGCCAGGGGACTGCTTCCTGTTTCGGAAAAGATGGAGCGGGGAAAAAGGGCAAGGGACCTTCTGATTGAATACAAGGAGGCCAGAAAGAACAACGACACCCAAAAAGCCGAAACTATCGCCGCTCTTTTCAGCGACAGGGAATTCAATGAAGAATATTTCAGGTATTTCGGCTATGCAGCCCTGAATAATCCAGAAGATGTTATCCCGGGAGTGAAGCTGGCCTTCTACACTTTCCATGTGATGGTGATGCTCGGATTTCTGTTCATCCTGATATTCTTTCTCACCCTTGTATTCCTTTTCCGGGGAACCCTTCAAAAGAACAAGTGGTTTTTGTGGGGAGCGCTCTTTTCGATTCTTCTGCCCTATGTTGCAGGTGAACTTGGCTGGGTGCTTGCCGAAATGGGCCGTCAGCCATGGATCATCCAGGATCTTATGCCTGTTACAACTGCTGTTACTCAGGTCAGCACCGGATCGGTAATCACAACCTTCATCCTTTTCGCGGTCCTGTTTACTGTCCTGCTGATAGCCGAAGTATCCATTATGATCAGGCAGATAAAAATCGGACCAAAACATTAGGAGGACAAAGACATGACTATAATGATATCACATATGTTCCTGCAGTCTTACTGGTGGATAATAATCTCATTGCTTGCAAGCCTTCTGGTATTCCTCATGTTTGTCCAGGGCGGCCAATCGATGATATTTTCGCTTCCTAAAAGTGAAATTCAGAAAGCGATGCTGGTAAATGCCCTGGGAAGGAAATGGGAGTTCACCTTTACCACTCTCGTAACCTTCGGCGGCGCCTTCTTTGCATCATTCCCCCTCTTTTATTCAGCAAGTTTCGGCGGGGCCTACTGGGTGTGGATCGCAATCCTGTTCAGCTTTATCATCCAGGCAATAGCCTACGAATACCGTTCGAAACCAGCAAATTTCCTTGGGAAACGTACATTCGACACTTTTCTTTTTCTTAATGGTTCACTCGGCCCCTTCCTTATCGGCGTCGCTGTGGCAACCTTCTTCACTGGTTCACAGTTCAGCCTTAACGAGGTTAACCAGGTAAAATGGGGAACCCCGTGGCACGGTCTTGAAGCCCTTCTGAATGCAAGGAACCTGGCACTCGGACTGGCTGTTCTGTTTCTGGCCCGGACAAACGGCTTGCTTTATATAATAAACACAGTCGACGACAGCAGCCTCGTTGAAAGGTCTCAGAGAAAACTTGCAGAGAACTCCATCGCATTCCTGGTGTTCTTTCTGTTCTTTGTGATTGTCCTGCTTGTTTCCGAGGGATTTGCCTACGACCGGACTACCGGTGCAGTGACTATGGAACGGTTCAAATACCTCCATAATATGCTTCAGATGCCGCTTGTCCTGATAATATTCCTTGCAGGCGCAATCAGTGTCCTTTACGGAATAGGAACAGCTCTTTTCAGATCCAACCGGTCGGCAATCTGGTATACAGGTGCCGGGACTATACTGGCAGTGATGGCCCTCTTTTTCATTGCAGGTTTCAACGGCACGGCATTCTACCCGTCAGTTACAGATCCGGGAAGCTCGCTTACAATAGACAAGGCCTCATCAAGTTTCTTTACACTGAAAACAATGATGTATGTGTCGTTTATTGTTCCTTTCGTGTTTGCATATATCTGGTACGCTTGGAAAGCAATCAACAGAAAACGAATCACGGGCGAGGAAATGCAGGCAGGAGGACATGTGTATTAGGCGCAGGGCACAGGGCGCAGGGCAGGTATAAAGGCTTGAGGCGTGAGGAGCCGCGTACCGCATACCGCATACCGCGTACCGCAACAACATTAATCTGACAATCAAAAAACTGTAGTATGTATCTATCCGGAATTTTGAACTACCTTATCTGGCCCGCTTTCATCATAGTGAGCTGGTTTGCCGTAAAGGCCGGCCTGAAATATTATGAAAAAAATCATCCTCCGGAGAAAGAGGCGAACTGAGCTGCAACGGAGATGAGGATATAAACCGGGATTATAAGGGGAGCAGAGGCAATACCAAAGATCAGGAGCATTGCAACCGTCACTGCGGCCATGATGAACCTCCATTCATTGCCTCTGAAACGGAATCCCTTGAATTTGTTCGACAGAAGCGGAATACGGGTCACCATAAGTACCGATAATATTATTGTGTACACAGCAAGTGCACCCGGGGACCCGGTGAAAGATCTGATAAAGGGTGACTGCGAGTATGCAGCAGCCAGAACGACTGATATTACCGCTATGGCATTTGCAGGCGTCGGCAATCCTTTGAAAACCGTTGCCTGGGTAGTGTCGACATTGAATATTGCAAGTCTGAGTCCGGCAAGCATGGGCATAAGCACGGGGACAAATGGCAGAATATCTGTCATAAAAGGGGAGACACCCTGAGTTTCGCTGACACCGGCTTCTATCATTTTATGTATTATCAGGGCCGGAGCTACACCGAAGCTGACAACATCGGCCAGACTGTCGAGCTCTTTACCGGTTTCGGAGTAAGCATTGAGCAGGCGTGCGGAAAATCCGTCGAGGAAATCAAAAACCATGGCTGCAACGATCAGCCATGATGCAGTTGTAAAAAAGCCTCTGGAAGCGAAAATAACAGCGGTGAATCCTGCTGCCAGATTGAGGCAGGTAATGAAATTCGGAATGTGCTTCATGTCTGTAGAATCACGCCATCAGGATGGCGGTCAGCAAAATTAGGATAAATTTTACATGATTGAGAGAAATTATTAGATTTGCATGATTTATTACTGTCTTGATGATCAGTTTAAAGAATATAAGGATTGCAGTGGATTTTGATGGTACCATTGTGGAGCATGAATATCCGGGTATTGGCAAGGAGAAGCTGTTTGCATTTCAAACACTCAAGGAGTTTGAGAAGCTTGGTGCAAGGTTAATCCTGTGGACTTTCAGGGCAGGGCCTGAACTTGAGCAGGCAGTGGAGTTCTGCAGGAAGAATGGAATCGAGTTCTATGCCATAAACAGGAACTATCCCGAGGAAGTATATGACGAATCCATCAGCAGGAAGATAGACGCTGATGTTTTTATTGATGACAAGAACGTCGGCGGGTTTCCCGGCTGGAGCGAGATATGGCAGATGCTTGTCCCTTTCGATCTGCACCAGCAGGAAATGGAGCGGCAGATCGCCAATGCAAGGAAGAACAGTCTGCGGCGTTTGTTTGGAAGAAGAGACAGACAGAATGAAGGCTGATAATTTAAAATCAATCATTGCGGTCATTTTTATTATGACGGCTCTCACGGCCGGTTCATGCTCCAACAGGGCAGGAAATGCCGTAAAAACATCAACTGAATCAACGGGGAAAGCCAGCGCTGATCTGCCGGCAAGTCTGATCAAGATGAAGTCACCGGCTGAGAATGATGAGTTCAGGCTTAATGACCAGGTTAAGATATCGCTTGAACCTGCAGCAGATGAAGGAATCCTTGACTCTGTGAGGGTTAGTTTCGACGGGAAACAGGTTGCTTTGCTGAAATCAGCTCCTTGGGAATGCACCGTTACAGGTGATTTTACCGGAACGACAGGCAGAAAACCTGTTAAAGCCGTGGCTTATACAGCCGGTAAGACTCAATCGGTAACCCGGTTTGTTTTAATATATTCTGACTCGGCACCCAAACGGCTTGGCTTCAGGCTTATTAGTACATATCCCCATGATCCCGGAGCTTTTACCCAGGGACTGTTCTTTCACGACGGCGTTCTTTATGAAGGGACAGGACAGGAGACGGGATCGACACTCAGGACAGCGGAGCTGGAAACCGGAAGGGTGATTAGGCAGCATACCCTCGATCCTTCTCTTTTCGGAGAGGGGATAACCCTGTTCAAAGACAGAATCTTCCAGGTAACATGGCAGAACAAGGTAGGCTTCGTATACAACAGATCCGATTTCAAACAGATCAATAAGATATATTATCAGGGCGAGGGATGGGGGCTTACCACAATCGGCGACAAGATTGTAAGAAGCGACGGCTCCAATATCCTTTATTTCCATGAACCGGAAATGTTCGATGCCGTTTCGAGGCTCGAGGTCTATGACAATGAAAAGAAGGTTGACCAGCTAAACGAGCTTGAATATATAAACGGTGAGATATGGGCCAATATATGGATGACAGATCTCATTGCAAGGATAGATCCACTTACCGGTAAGGTGAATTCTTACGTCGATCTCACACGCCTTTTCCCCGAAGCAAAAAGACGAGAGGTTAATGCTGATGTCCTGAACGGAATTGCATGGGACCATCTTAGCGGAAGGATATTTGTCACCGGCAAGAGATGGCCCGCCCTCTATGAGATAGAAGTTATTGAATGAGCTTATTCCCGTAGATTATATTTATTGCCGACGGAATTATGCTGAATTCTGCCGGTGTGTGCCCGAGCATTTCCCCGTCAGCTTCTATATACAATATTGTGTCAGAAGTCACTTTCAGTCCGGTGCTCCTGAATCCGTCGATTTTCGGATGACTCAGGACGGTTCCGTCGTAAAGCATGCTAAGGCTTTTTATGATTTCCAGCTTACCCATCTCCTTTATTACAGTGATGTCGAGCAAGCCGTCGTCAGGAAGGGCATCGGGTGTCTGCCTCATCCCGCCTCCGCAATATCTGCCGTTCCCGATGTTGATTGAGAATACTTTTGCCTGACTGGTTTTCCCGTCGATAGTGATTTCAACCGGTGTGTTACTGTAGGAGGCAAGACTTTTCAGCAGGTTGAAGAAATAGATCGCCTTACTGCTCCTGCCTTTTTCCTTCTGTTTGTTGGTTCTTTTTATCACAGCCGCTTCGAAACCCAGACCGGCTATATTGATAAAAAAGGTCCTGAGTTTCTCACTCTCCATGAAATAGTCGATAACGCCTATGTCGTGAAGAAGAGATTTTCCTTCCTTTATCACCCCGGCTGCTCCTTCATATACCAGGGGTATACCGAACATTCGTCCCCAGTCGTTTCCTGTTCCGACAGGTATCAGTCCGATTGTCACCTCTTTCGGGAGGCAATGATCCTGAGTGAAAACACCGTTGATTACCTCGTGCAGTGTACCGTCGCCGCCGATTGAAATTATCTTCCTGTATCCTTCGGCAAGAATTTCCCTGGTGAATTCCGTTGCCTGGCCTCTCCCCGTTGTTGTGAGTGATGTAAATCTTATGCCGTTCCTGCTGAGTACGTCTGAAATCCTGTCACGATCCTTCGAGCCTTTGCAGTTGCCCGCATTCGGATTAAAGATAGCGCACCATTCGGGTTTTGATCCGGGTTTTTCCATCGGGATTCTTTTGGGCAAATATGTGAATAAATGAAGAATAAAAGCTTTTCAGAGAGAGTAAAATTACAAAATTGCAGTGAGTCGCAACAGGTGAGCACATTAAGGCTTCTCAAAAAAAGATACTGTTAATAAAGTGTTGATAAGGACAAATAAAATGTTTACAATTACATTATTGGCGCTCCAAAGCTAAAAATTCATAAGTAGTAAATTTGAAGCTCGAAATGAATAAGGAATTTCAATCTGGAATCAAATGGGACGGATCATAGCTATTGCGAATCAGAAGGGTGGAGTAGGAAAGACGACGACAGCAATAAACCTGGCGGCCAGTCTGGCCGCCCTTGAGAAGAAAGTTATAATCATTGATGCTGATCCTCAGGCAAATGCCACCTCCGGGATAGGCATTGACACCCGTCAGCTGAAATCAACTGTCTATGACTGTCTGGTTGACGGAAAGGAGCCCTATGATACTGTAATGGTTACAACCATTGAGAATCTGTCGGTGATGCCGTCCAATATCGATCTTGTCGGAGCCGAGATAGAAATGCTCGACAGGCCTGAAAGGGAAAAGATACTCAAGGGTATTCTCTCGAAGATATCCGCGAATTATGATTACGTGATCATCGACTGTTCCCCGTCGCTGGGCCTGCTCACCGTTAATGCCCTCACTGCAGCGAACTCGGTGATCATCCCCGTGCAGTGCGAGTATTTTGCGCTTGAGGGTCTTGGCAAGCTGCTTAACACGATAAAGATAATTCAGGGCAACCTTAATCCCGACCTCGAGATAGAGGGCTTTCTGCTGACTATGTATGATTCAAGGCTCAGGCTTTCGAACCAGGTTGCCGAAGAGGTGAATAAACATTTCCAGCAGATGGTCTTCAAGACTATTATACAAAGGAATGTAAAGCTTTCGGAGGCTCCCAGTTTCGGGCAGCCGGCTATACTGTATGATGCCGATTCGAGAGGAACCGTCAACTACCTGAATCTGGCCAGGGAGCTAATCGAAAAGCATGATCCCGACGGGAAATAAAACGTTAACCGAACTGACCATGACAAAAAAGAATGCATTAGGAAGAGGACTTGGAGCGTTGATTGATGGTGTTGAGAAAGAAGTACTTGAGAGAAAAGTAGAACCCAACATGGATATAGCAGTCGATTCGATAGACGGTAATCCTTTTCAGCCAAGGAGTCATTTTGATGAGCAGTCGCTTGAAGAGCTTGCAGCATCAATTAAAAAGCTCGGTATTGTTCAGCCCCTCACCGTAAGGGAAACAGCCGGCGGACGTTATCAGCTTATAGCCGGCGAGAGGCGCCTCAGGGCGGCACGCCTTGCAGGGCTTACACATGTGCCTGCATATATCAGGACAGCTGATGACCAGGCAATGCTTGAACTTGCCCTGGTGGAAAACATCCAGCGAGAGGATCTCGATGCAATGGAAGTGGCCATTAGTTTCCAGAGGCTTATCGAGGAGTGCAGGGTGACACAGGAACAGCTTAGCGACAGGGTAGGGAAGCAACGTTCAACAATATCCAATTATCTTCGCCTTTTGCGCCTTCCTGCTGAGATACAGCTCGGAATCCGTAACAAGAGCATCACAATGGGCCATGCCCGAACCCTCGTCAATATCGAGAATCCCAAGACCCAGATGGATATCTATTACCGCATTATCGATGGTGAACTTTCTGTCAGACAGGTCGAGGAACTCGTCAGATCACTTCAGGCTCTTACCATCAAGGATCCGGTTAAAACGGAAAGGAAAAAGAAACTCAATGAGGATTTTAAACAGCTTTCCGAACATCTGAACCGGATTTTCTCAACAAAGATCAATTTCAGAATAAATGAACAGGGTAAGGGAAAGATAGTGATCCCCTTCGAGAATCCGGAAGAGATGGAGCGCATTTTGGGGCTCTTTGACCGGCTTAACTATTGAAAATAATTATATTTGTCGCTCCGGTCCCGCCTGTTACGGGTAAAAATCCGGATTCTGCTGGTTTTGAGAACAATTAAAGAAATAAAAATTATTCTCATAGCGTTATTTTTTTGTGTTCCGGCTATTTTGCCTGCACAGGACTCAATTGTTGTGGCCAGGCCGGCTAAAAGAATCTTCAGACCAGAGCCGATGAAAGCCACCATGCTTGCAGTGGCATTCCCCGGCTTCGGCCAGGTTTACAACAGGAAATACTGGAAGATACCATTCGTTTACGCGGGTTTTGGTGGCGTTGCCTATAGTGTTGGATTTAATTCAGGCAAATACAATGAAATGATGAAAGCTTATCAGGATTTCACAGATAAAATCCCGGAAACTGACAGCTATATCGGACTTATCAAAGGCGCCGATCCGGCTGATTACGATCCTGTCCTTCATCCTGAAACCTATAATCCTTCAACTAAATCGTGGGTCGAGGATAACCTGCTCAGAGCCATCGATTACTACAAGCAGTACCGCGATCTCAGTTATATCGGCATAGCGGCATGGTATCTGATTACGGTACTCGACGCAAACGTTGATGCCAGTCTTGCTAATTTTGATGTCACCGATCAGCTCGACCTTCAGGTTACTCCCCTCCGGATGCCTGTGCCCGGTGTTGCCGGGGCCGGGATTAACGTCAGTCTTACTTATAACTTTTAAACTTAATGAACGGAAGCATGATAAACATAAAGAAATCACTCCTTGGCCTCCTTCTGACTCTCCTGTTCACCAACGCCTGGTCAGTAAATGATACCATAATCCTCAATTCAGAGATATATGCCGAAAAAATATCAGACGACCTCGACAGCCTTGTTAACAGCTGGTATGTAAGAATGGCAATGGAAGGCCATCCTGATGATTTCATGGGCGATTCAGCCGGAATAGAATATCCTGATAC
Organism: Bacteroidales bacterium; assembly: GCA_016936695.1. Taxonomy (GTDB): domain Bacteria; phylum Bacteroidota; class Bacteroidia; order Bacteroidales; family VadinHA17; genus LD21. The sequence goes on from JAFGXK010000189.1 coordinate 10,229, forward strand.
CATCTACAAGGGAAGGATAAGCAAAATATATTCACTGATAAAACTTCCCTATAACAGCATCATTCGGAACCATATCCACGTCTACACAGTAAAACAAAGAAAGCAGTTCAGTGCAGTTCTCGGCTTGTCTGACTACTACTTTCCCAGGATAGAAGATATATTTGATTCATACGGTTTGCCCGCCGAGCTGAAATACATGGCCGTGATTGAATCGGCCCTTAATCCGAATGCAGTATCACGTGCAGGCGCCACGGGCCTCTGGCAGTTCATGTACAGCACCGGAAGATCCTACGGCCTCACTATCAATTCGCTCGTTGACGAGAGAAGGGACCCGATAAAAGCTACGCATGCAGCCGCAAAATACCTGAAGGACCTGTACAAGATCTACAACGACTGGATGCTGGTGATAGCTGCTTATAACTGCGGACCGGGTAATGTAAACAAGGCGATCAGGCGATCGGATAACAAAAAGGACTACTGGGCTATCTACTACAGGCTTCCGCGCGAGACGAGGGGTTATATTCCCCAGTATGTGGCTGCCGCATATGCGATGAATTATTATGCCGAACACAGAATCAAACCTCTTCCCCTCAATATCCCTGTTGCCACTGATACCATTATGGTAACCACCGATATCCACCTGAACCAGATATCCGAAGTGATGCATATTCCCATGGGAGAACTGAAGGCTCTTAATCCCCAATACAGGACAGGACTGGTACCGGGTTCGTCAAAACCATTCTCCCTGACTCTTCCGATGAACCACCTGGGCGATTTTATCGACCTTAACGATACAATAAGAAACTACAAATCCGATATTTATCTTAGCAGGATTAACCAGACAGCAGATCCGACGCGCTCAACTTACACGCCCCCTGATGTTAAGGGAAAAACAAAACTGATTTACACGGTAAGGGACGGAGATAACCTGGGCTTTATTTCTGAGTGGTACCGTGTAGGACTGTCAGACCTGAGGTACTGGAATAATATATACAGGAATACAATAAGGATAGGTCAGAAGCTGGCTGTATATGTCGATCCTTCAAAGGCTGATTACTACTCGCAGGTGACCAATATGACCTTCGCACAGAAGCAGGCAATGATTGGAAAAACAGCACCGTTGGGTCCGGCGATGAGCTTAATGCAGCCTGGACCGGAAGGGGATTTCATTACCTATACAGTACGGTCGGGTGATACGATATGGGATATAGTAAAAAAGTTCGATAACGTCAGCACCTCTGATGTTCTTCAGCTGAACAGCATCAGTGACGCGTCCAGGATAAAAGTCGGACAGGTATTGAGAATTAAGAAGAAGAGCTGATCCCTCTGACCCAGATGCGCCCGATAAGGACATTTTTGCTTTTGCTGATCTATCTGGTCTGTTTTGCAGGTCTTTCATATATTTTGCCGTGGGACCTTGGTCTTCCCACGATCAAAAACCT
>JAFGXK010000020.1 GCA_016936695.1 Bacteroidales bacterium
AATAATAGGAATAGATCGCTTGCTTGTAAAGGCTATGCCTAAAAGCATTTTGAAACTTAAATTGATTTGATGAGATGGCACAAGAAGATGTAAAGAAAACTCCGGAGAATAATCTGCCAGAATCATCCGGCCGTAGAGATGCTTTGAAAGCATTAGCTACAGTTCCTTTGTTAGGAGCAATGGCGTATGGAGTATATCAAAGACAAAAGTTTGAAAGAACACGCAGAGATATGTCTGATGTTTTTCAACTTAGCAAAGAGGGGCCAACCATGTTGGAGGCTCAGCCAAACGGAAAACAGATCCGTTTAGGTCTAATCGGTTTTGGTATCCGTGGAAAGCAATTGATGAGAGCTGCAGGTTTTGCAGAACCATCGTGGATTGATACCTTGATTGAAGCAAATAAGAAGGATAAAAAGGATAACCGCTATCAGCAATATCTGGAGCAAGATGATCTGAATGTTGTTGTAAATGGGGTTTGTGATATATTTGATGTTTATGCCGACGCTGCAGTACAGGCCAGTGCGAATATACACCGTGAGGGTAGTAACGGGAAATTTGGTCCTGCTCCCAAACGTTACCGCACTTACCAGGAATTGTTGGCGGCAGACGATATCGATGCTGTAATCATAGCAACACCCGACCATTGGCATAGCACAATGGCGATGGCTGCAGCTAAAGCCGGAAAGCATGTGTATGTTGAAAAACCATTGTCGTGGACCGTACCTGAAACATATATGGTACGCGAAGTGATCAAGGAAACCGGCATAGTTTTTCAGCTTGGACATCAGGGGCGTCAGACCGACAGCTATCAAAAGGCTAAAGAGATTATCAGCAAAGGCCTGATCGGACCTGTTAACCTGATTGAGGTATGTACAAACCGTAACGATCCCAATGGAGCCTGGGTGTACGATATTATTGAAGGCTCGTCGCCCGAGACAATCGACTGGAAACAGTTTGAGGGAGATCCGGAGCGTATCAAGGAATACCGCGACTACATGCTATCCAACAAGCTTGAGAAATATATGGGTCCGGACGATCGTTCGAAGTTCAGTCTGGAACGTTTCTTCCGCTGGCGCTGCTGGTGGGATTACAGCACAGGTCTCTCAGGCGACCTGCTCACTCACGAATATGATGCAGTGAACCAGATAATGAAACTGGGCATACCTGCATCTGCAACCTCATCGGGCGGTGTATATTTCTTCAAGGACGGCCGCACCGTTCCGGATGTACTGCAAACAACATTCGAGTGGCCCGACAGAAATGTGTCGATGCTATACAGTGCCACCCTTGCAAGTTCAAGGGACAGAGGCAAAGTATTCATGGGCCATGATGCATCAATGGAGGTATCCAATATACTCAGTATAACGGCTGACAGAAATTCCGAACGTTATGCCGAAAAAATCCAACAGGGTGTGATCCCTACTGATCAGCCCTTCTTTACTTATGTGCCGGGACAAAGCAAAGTAGATGCAGTCACTTCACCCACAGAACTTTACTTTGCACAACGCGGACTGTTATATACCTACGTTAACGGCAAACGTTACGACACAACTCACCTTCATCTCAGAGAATGGCTCGAATGTATACGTCAGGGTCAGACAACTTCATGCAATATCGACCAGGCTTTCGAAGAGGCTATGACTGCCCACATGGGTACAAGGGCATACCTCGAAGGCAGAACAATGTACTGGGACAAGGACAAAAAAGAGATTGTGAAGGGGGAGAAAGCCTGAGATACCATCCCGCTTTGGCCAGAATGACAGGAATCTAATAATCAGGAGGAGAAAATCCTTTTGCCTTCCTTCGGTGAACCACAGGATCCGGAAGTTGTGGAACAAAATCTTAAGGAATCACTCGAAGCTATAAGTCTGAGTGCTGAATACCTGAAGAATGCCGATTTTGTAAAATAAGATTACAATCCGAAAATCCATGCTGCTATGGAAAAATAGATCAGTACACCCGTAATATCGGCTATTGATGCTATCAGCGGAGCGCTTGCCGTAGCTGGGTCAAGGTGTAACCTTGTAAATATAAATGGTATAGTGAGTCCAATCAGGCTTCCGGCCATAACAGTAAATATCATAGTCAATGCAACAACAATAATTATTTCAGGAGCCCTTATAGTGGCTATCAGGGAAACACCGGCAGCCATTGTGATACCCAGCAGAAAAGAAACGAGGAACTCCTTACCTACAAGCCTGAGCCAGTCTTTTACCTCTACATCTCCTACTGCCAGTGAGCGTATCATCAGTGTTGCAGACTGAGAACCTGCATTCCCTCCGCTTCCTATCAGAAGCGGGAGGAAAAACATCAACGACACCATGGATGTAATTATATTTGAGAAACCGGCAATGGCAGCACCTGAAAAAATGTTCATGAACACAAGAATAGCCAACCAGAGAATCCGTTTCTGATACATAAAGGTGACCCTTGCCTTAAGAGGATTTACGATAGCAGTCTGGAAGGAACCGAACTTATGAAAGTCCTCTGTAGTCTCTTCCTCTTCAACGTCCATTATATCGTCAAAAGTTACGATTCCCAACAATATACCATCTGAATCGGTTACAGGCAGAGCAACCCTGTCATGATCCTTAAAAACTCGTATTGCTTTTTCCTGGTCATCATAAGCATTAAGCGAGATAAAACGATGATCCAGAAGATCGGTGATTTTCTGGTCGGGATTGGCAAGTATGATTTCCCTTATCCTGATATCGTCTATTAACTTCCAGTCGTTATCAACAATATATACCACATTGAATGTTTCAGAATTGTGTCCGAATTTTCTGATATGATCAATTGTCTGTCCTACAGTAAGATGTGATTTAATTGCAACAAACTCGGGTGTCATAAGCCTTCCGATACTGTCTTCCGGGTAACCAAGCAACTGAATAGTTATCTTTCTTTCTTCGGGAGAAAGCAGCTGAATAAGACGCTGTGAAACCTGACCCGGCAATTCCTCAAAGAAGGCCGTTCTGTCATCAGGATCCAGGTCATTAAGCAATCCGGATAATTTACTCGAGTTTCTTGCCAGACCTTCAATGATTTGCTCCTGCTTCTCGTAAGAGAGGTTTTGAAATGTCTGCTTTGCCTTGATATTTGTTAATAAACGGAAGATCAGTATATCTTCACCCTCGGATAATTCTTCAATAATTTCGGCAATGTATATGTCTTCCAGTTCTGACAGCTCATTCCGTAAGGTTTTCCATTCCT
>JAFGXK010000190.1 GCA_016936695.1 Bacteroidales bacterium
CCTACAAGGACCGTTTTGACAGTTGCCTGAAGCCTCTGTTGCCTAAGGTTGCCTCCCTCTTCCCGAAGGAGCAGGTAATAGTGATTGCAAACGGCCACTACCAGAGGGAGCAGCAGGGCCGTTACATTGAGAGGTTCAACGCATTCTGCAGCCGTTACGGCAGAATAATGACCGTAACATATGCTGATCCCGTGGGCCTTAGTCGTCTCTGGAACAGGATTATTGAGGAGGCACAGTATCCTAAAGTGCTGATACTGAATGACGATATTCTTATCAGACCGGGGTTCAGGCGCCTGGTGAGGAGGTTGATGACCCGAAATGAACCCTTGGTCACCGTGAACGGATCATGGAGTCACTTCCTGATAACAACGGGTGCGGTGGAGAGTGTCGGATTGTTCGATGAAGGTCTCAGGGAAATCGGCGGGGAGGATGATGATTACCTTGCCCGGATGGCATTTGCCGGGGTTATGCCGGGGAATATGGTCACCTCCACAATCTCGGGGAGGAGCAAAAGGCGCATGAAGGCTGGAGGCCTGAATTCATACGGTCGTGACATGTCAGTGCAGGTGGGCGGCTACAGCACCCTGAATACGGAATACCTTTTAAGTAAGTGGGAAACATCGGACAGTTACTTTGAAGGCGCGGTTGAAGTCCCGGGAAGAAAAACAAGATACTGGAAGCCAAGGGTGGCGCTGGGGGATAAGGAAAAATAATCTGCTCCGGAATTCGATGGAGGGTTTGAAAGCAAAAACAACCAGGGGTCTTTTCTGGAGCCTGCTGGACTCATTCGGAGTCTATTTTATCAAGTTCGGGTTCAGCATTATCATAGCCAGGACATTGTCGCCCGATGATTACGGGCTTATGGGGATGATACTTATCTTCATAGCCATGGGGCAGGTACTTACCCAGAGCGGCTTCCCCGCAGCCCTTGTTCAGAAGAAGGATGTAACGGCAAATGATTATTACACTACCTTCTGGTTTACTGTCCTTGCCGGAGTCGCAGTATGGATTATCCTTTTCTTCTCTGCCGGTGCTATAGCCCGGTTCTTTGACAGGCCGCTGCTTACAGCCGTCACCCGGGTGGCTGCTCTGGGTATTGTGATTAACGCCCTCGGATCAGTTCATGTAGCCATTCTCACCAGGGATCTGAATTTCAAGCGTCAGACCTGGCTGAACCTCATAGGAACTGTGGTATCAGGAATTACCGGGTTGACCATGGCTCTGAGGGGATATGCTGTATGGGCGCTGGTTTTTCAGACTCTTGCGGGCAACCTGATATACATAGCCGGTCTCTGGATCACCTGTAAGTGGCGGCCCCTCTTCATTTTTGACCCGGGCTCATTCAGGTCAATATTCAGCTTCAGCTATAAGATCCTGCTCCAGGGGATAATGGATGTAATTTTTACAAAGGCTTATTTTCCGCTTATCGGGAAAATGTATGCTGTACTTCAGCTTGGCTATTACACCAATGCCAGCCGGTTTCACGAGTTGTTCATTAAGCAGAGTTCCGTCTCGATTACCCGGGTGATCTTCCCGGCTTTCTCGTCAGTGCAGGATGACAGGGAGCGTTTCAACAAGAACTACCTGAGCTCGTTCAACATGCTGGCAATGATCATGTTTGCCGGAACAGTACTGCTGATAATATGCAGCAGGCCTTTCATCTCGCTTGCCCTCACGGAAAAATGGCTTCCGGCAGTGCCATATCTTCAGCTTTTCTTCACCGAGGGTTTTTTCTTTCCGATGCTGATATTCAACCAGAACATACTTCTATCTGCAGGCCGGAGCGGTCTCTCACTGAAGATAGATCTCATCAGGAAGGCAGTCATACTTTTAAGCATTATAATTGTCTGGCGCCGGGGCATCGAGGCCCTCATTACCGGCCAGGTAGCCGCCACAGCAATTGCACTCGCGATATCATCCCTTGCAGTAGTAAAATACCAGGGGCTGAAGCTTAATGATATCGGAGGGCAGATGATAAAGCTTATCATAATAACGGCGGCCTGTCTGCTCATCAATTATGGCCTGATTGAATTATTTCCGATGAATGATCTGCCGGAGCTGGTGGTGAAATGCACACTCATACCTCTATCCTTCTGGCTCCTTGCGCGGTTGTTCCATCTCACGGCGCTGAAAGACCTCAGGAAGCTCGTTGCCGAGATAAAGAGCCGGTTCATGAAATGAGTTCTGGTAGCAAAAATATCCGTCGCGGAATTATGCCGCGGATGATACAGTCCGGCGGCAGGCCTTTTCCCGGGTTCTTCACAAGTGACCTCAGGAAACCTGTATTTGACAGAGGTATAGTCTGGTTCCTGCTATTGATAACAGGCACCATTGTTGCAACCTATTTTACCAATTCCATAATATCCTCTTTCTGGTCGCTCCTGCTCCTTCTACTCTATTACCGGTCTGACGATGAACCGTTGTGGCTCGCTTTTTTCCTTGTGACGGTTGACGGCTTCATGGGTTTCATGGGGCTATATTCGGTGACGCTGACACTCCTTCCGGGCCTGCCGGCTATTGAGGTATCACAGTTTTATGTCATGCTTGCCGTGATAAAGGCCTTCTCCGGAAGATCAAAGACTCCGATCTTCTATAAAAAGTACATGCAGGTACTGGGAATCTACCTGGTGTTCCTGATTTTCTGGGGGTTGGTGATGGGTCTTTCCCGGGAGCTGAATATGTACATGAGAGTGCTCAAGACCTCCCTTCCCTTCCTGCTTATATTTTCCCTTCCCCGCCTGATGCCTGACCTGCAGGCTTACAAAAGGTTTTTCGGGATGGTTTTTATCATTGTCCTTACGGCGTTCGCACTGCAGATATTCTCCCTGATTACGGGTATTTACCCGGCTGAAGCATTTGTTACTGCAGGCGATGAGATTGAGGATGATGAGGCGTTCAGAACTTTTTATAATGCCATCAGCACACTGATCGGACTCTTTGGAGCATTGCTGTTCCTGAGCGTAAAGGGAAAGACAGGCTTTAATAGCTGGTTACTTATACTTGTTGTTTTTGCCTCATTCATTATGGCCCTGCTCTCAGCCACCAGGGGGTGGATAATTGCATTCGGGTTCATTATTTTTATGTTTGCCCTGCTAATCCAGACCAGGGATACAAAGAAAATACTACGGCTCGCTGTGGTAGCTGCAATTCTGATCCTTGCCGGAAACCGTTCCGATAGGATACGTGAACAGGTGAATTATTCAAGGGAGAGGCTTATCACAATAGAATCAATCAGGGCCGGGGACCCTACAGCAGAAGGAACACTGCACAGACTTGACGTCAGGGGCCCCAGGGTTATGGAGATCTGGAAGCAGAACCCTCTCTTCGGGTGGGGATTCTCCGATACAGGATTTGAAAGCAGCGATGGCCATGTGGGGAACCAGACACTCCTGATGTTTTCCGGACTAACAGGGTTCATATTGCTGAACGGATTCCTCCTCTATTTTATGTATATGATCTATGTTGCTTATAGGCGTTCTCCGAGGGCTGCGCTATTCCGGAACGGATACCTGGTTTTTATTATCTTCCTTATCGGATGGTTTATAATTCATTCCACAAGCAGCCAGCAGTTTTATTTCAACACGGTGCCGCTAAGAGTGATCCCTCAGGCTATATTCCTGGGAATGAGTGTAGTGTGGTATAATCTTTCAATAGTAACCAGAGAGCAAGGCAATGTTTGAAAAATCACTGATCCTGTGTCCGTCAAGAATCTCCCTGAACAGGATTTTTACATCGGTATTGGCTAACCTGTCAGATGAGGTGACAACCTTTGATGTAAGTTCTGAGATTGGCCAGCGGAGGCTGACAGTCAACACCGGGATGAGACGTTTCCCATACGGTATCAGGAACAGGTGGGATTCATATTTTCTCAGGCTGGCAAATGAACATATTATCAATAAGATATCTGTCCTCAAGCCAGGCCTGGTTCTCGTGTACAATTCCGAGTTCCTGTTGCCAGAGACATGTATTAATATCCGCAAGACTGCAAAGCTGGTTTTTTTCCTGGGAGACAGTCCTTTTTATACTCCCCAGAATGATTACTATGTTGCCTGTC
>JAFGXK010000191.1 GCA_016936695.1 Bacteroidales bacterium
ACAGGTTTTGTGCCGGAAGTTTTCGGGACGTTAAAAATGCAGCGGATGTATATGTTAACAGAAATTTTTAGTTACAGGGTGTTATCAGCCGGCTGGAGCAAATTTGCCCCATAAGGCTGTGGTGCAATTTGTGTCGTCATTATGTTTTGTCTATTCCTTATTTCCGAATCAGGTAATGGCCATCTGTCAGAAATATTTTATTCCCTGCTGATTTTCTATTAGCTGCAATGTTCCAGAAAAATTCCTCAACACGCTTTACTTTGTTTGCGAATTATGGAATTAATTGAACCAGTAGGATAGCTTAATGACTAATCCGCGATTCTTATTCACGAAATTTTCAGTATAGGAATTACCTGTATAAACAATATACAGATCCGATGCAGGCGCATAATGCCACTGTAACCTGATATTCGTATTCAGGTTATCAATCTGGTTGTTGTACTGGACGAATGTAGTAAGGAATAATTTATCGGTGAAGGTTACGTCCAGTTTAGGTCCCACAAGGATCAACTTAGCACTGTTGTAAGGATCAGGTAATGAGATGTTGTTATAGTTCACTGCCATACCGATGCTGCCATACGGCTGTACCCGGTAGTTCGCCATTCCGTTAATATTCCAGCGGTTTCCGTTATAATAGCCTCCTATCCCTGCATTCAGCATGTAGTTGAATAATTTACGGGGGTCTGAAGTAAATCCTGCCCGGGCAGTTTTCCAGTAAAATCGCTCCCCTGCAAGAAGTTTCTCTCCCCCGGTATTGGTAGGATCAAAATCATGACGGAGCTGTACAAATTGTTCCTCTACGCTGCCAGACAGTTCGCTTTTGTTCTGCCATCCGATGGTATATGAAAGTTGTGTTTCCCTGTCGGTAAGGTTAAAATCCGGATCGAAAATCGCAGTAAGACTGGCACCGGGACCGTGATTAATTATCCGTTCCGAACCCGACGGATAAAACAGGTAGCTCACTGACGGTGCGATTTCATAAATACCGGTCCTTCTAATGTACCCCACTTCTGCAACATAATCCGATCCTATCCAGGATTGATTGATGGCGGCTTTCAGGTACCGGGAGAAATAACCGATATTTCCGGAAACGGCTGCAGCATCACTATCCGCTCCGGGATAAAATGACTGATGATAAAAGGCCTTGCCCTGCCACCGGTTATCTGCGGTTGCGAAGTTATATTCAAATCCTGCCACCCGATTGTAACGGTTTCCGGTGAATACGGCATCATTATAATTTTGGGTGATCTCTTTATTCACAAGAAATCCCACGATGCTTGAGCGGCTGAAGATCTCACGTTGCAAAACTGCAACTGCATAATTGCCGGAAAGATTTTCATCTTTTGATCCCGTTTGCATCTCCATCACCCCGACCCTCCACTTGTTGCCTACCCTTCCGGTCAGTCTCCCACCGAAATATACCGGAACATTCAGCCCTATACGCCTCGAAAAGAAAGGCATTGCCTGGCTGTTTCCCAGATTGGCGAAGATGTCGCTGTTTTCAAGAAAAAATTGTCTTCGTTCAGGATAAAACAATTCAAAGCGATCGAGGTTAGTCTGCTGTCTGTCTTCCTCAACCTGTGAATAATCGGGATTGACTGTCAGGTCCAGGTTCATGGATGTTGACAATATCATTTTGGCATCAAAGCCTGCATTCCATTTCCATTTTGCAGGTTCTCCAGCCTCATTATTTTTTATGACTGACGATGTTCCGTACGGAATGACGGATAACCGTAATCCTGCGTCATCGAGGGGCTTATCCCAAACCAGTGTTCCGGCATAAGGAAGGGAGTTATGAGGAAACTGCCGCGGGACGGGAGCCCAGGCCGATTTCTCATTTGTTTTCAGATCAAGCCGGCCAAAATTGACGCCCCATTCTTTTTCTCCCCCAACATAACGAAGGCTGCGAAAAGGAATGGCCATCTCGAGTACCCAGCGATCGTCATAGCTCTTCACTGCAGATTTCCATTTGGTATCCCAGGTAAAGCTTGACTGGGATCCGTTGTTTATCACTCCGTCAGCCTGGGCTCCCGCAGGAGAGAGGCTGAAGGCATACCCGTTCGTCATGTTATTATAGGCATCGAGGTGTAACCTGAAGTTATCATTTTTGCCAAACTCAAAATCCCTGCGCAGGGATTCCACTATTCTTTTCCCGGGTGTAGGATCATAACATACAGCCCCCACATATAAATTTGTTTTATCGTAGCTCATCATAACAGTGGTTTGTGCAACAGCAAAACCTGTATCCACCGGAGTAACCCGTGTAAAATTCTTAGCTATCTCTGCACTTTGCCACGTTTGCTCATTTAACACACCATCAATTTTTATCTCTTCGTTTGTTTGTTTAATGTGAATACGGTACTTATCCCGGTTCACACCCCTCTCCTGGGAATAACCTAATATTCCTGTGCTGAGAATGAACAGGGTTAAGATAAGGAATCGTACAGAGCTGAGCATCTTTTTCGTTTGAGGGTTCAAAAGTAAAAAAAAAGATCAGACATTTTACATCATCTTCAGGGAAATGAGGTTTAATATTAGTGGGCAGGGAGCTGTTCAAAGTTCTGAGTCCGCGCTGGAAAGTTATCGGCTTTTCTGAGCCAACCATTTGCGCCGGGGTTACCAATATTTCGCCCTTACAGGGCCTTTGAAAATACCCGGAAATATTACACCGACCATTTTACCAAAAACTGCAATCTCAAAACCCCGCAGGGGCGTAAGAATGGTAGCCCGGGGCAACGCCCCGGGTAGTATATACAGAAAATAAACATGGAGTAATCCGGAACATGAATTGAAAAACCGGCCATACCTGCGCCATTAATTCGATATGTTCATTGAGACGCGAACATTTTCCCTCCTTTTCCAAGGAGGGAGAAGGCCGTCGACAGACGGGCGAGGTGGTTCGGTTATAAAATATGTAAAA
>JAFGXK010000021.1 GCA_016936695.1 Bacteroidales bacterium
CCATCAGAAAGGATGATCACCGGATTGCGGTATTTGAAGGCAAGGTCAAAGCCCAGCCTCGCAAAATCGGCCATCTCCTGCACGGAGTTAGGAGCCAGAACGATGAGGTGGTAATCCCCATGGCCCCCTCCTTTGGTTGCCTGGAAATAATCAGATTGCGAAGGGCCTATAGTCCCCAGTCCCGGTCCCCCTCTCATCACATTGAGGATGAGACAGGGCAATTCAGAGCCGACCAGGTAGGATATCCCTTCCTGCTTGAGGCTGATGCCGGGGCTTGACGATGATGTAAGCGCCCGCTTACCGGTACCGGCGGCTCCGTATACCATGTTGATCGCAGCGACTTCGCTTTCTGCCTGAAGCAGTACCATGCCGGTGCGTTTATGCGGCTCCTGGGCTGCCAGGTATTCCATCACCTCGGACTGAGGGGTGATCGGATAACCAAAATATGCATCGGCGCCTGAACGGATGACCGCTTCGGCAAAAGCTTCGTTGCCTTTCATTAACTTAAATTCTCCCATGATCTATACAGTCGTAATATTATTCAATTTTTTTCCGGTACACGGTGATTACCCCGTCAGGACATACAATCGCACAATTGGCACAGCCGGTGCAAGCCTCCGGATGTGCCATGTAAGCATAATGATAGCCTTTCCCATTGACTTTTTTTTCCATCCGGATAACATCAGTCGGGCATGCTGTAATACACAATTCACAACCTTTGCAGTGTTCAATATCGATGACGATCGCTCCAATAATTTTTGCCATAATGCAATGCTTTTCAGAAACGTAAGATAGCTTAATCCTTCAATTATTATGTGGCTGTCTCCAGTTTCTTTTATTAAATGATGGTGCCAATATTAGATAATTTTAGATTAAAAAACCATGAAATTTATTATGAATGATGTTTTCTGAAGAGCCTGAGCCGTTCTTCAAGCACCGGCAACTGCTCATGGCGCACCTGTGAGACGCAGGCCCTGAGTCCTTCGGAACGCGTGCTCCCGGTAATGTCAAGGGTTATGGCACTGATACCATACATCAGCAGTTCTTCCAGCAAGGCCTTTCCCGAGAAACCATCATAAGCTATGGTGAAATAAAAACCATCGGCAATGGGAACGTCTATGTCGGTATCATAAACGATGCGGAAACCATTGTCAGTGAAACTTTTTTTCATTTTTCCCGCTATTTCTCCATATTCCCTTACAGGTGCAATAATATTGTATTCTCCGTCACAGGCAGCTTTCATCAGGGCTGCAATGGCCAGCTGCGAAGAGTGCGCTGCCCCGGCTGACAAGGCATACAAAGCTCCGTATATAATACTGTGCCCCAGGACGTCGGAACTGAAATATCTTTTCAGATCGGGATAGCGGCGCGAAAACAGGGTGTCGGAAACAGCAATCAGTGCGATCCTTTGTCCTGCATAACTGAATACTTTTGAGGAAGATATAAGTAAAATGAAATTATCGGTATACCTGGCTACGGTAGGCTGGATAGGAGGTTCCCCGGGTTCTGAAATGTCCTGGCGGAAATCCATACCAAAATAGGCAAGATCCTCCAGTACAACGGCATCATAATGTGTTGCCAGGGTGCCGATGATCTCAAGTTCTTCTTCTTTAAGGCTTATCCAGGCAGGATTGTTTGGGTTGGAATACAGGATGCTTGAGATCTTACCAGTCTGCAGGTAGCTTTCCAGTTTCTGTTTTAGTTTTTTACCACGGTAATCATAAATATCAAAGGAATAATAATTATGGCCCAGCACATGTACCTGTTGTTTGTGCACCGGAAAACCGGGATCAATGAACAAAGTGCCTTCTTTGTTACTGTCAGTACGGTTAACAGTGAGGAAACATGCGAAAGAACCCTGCATAGAGCCACAGGTAGGTATGCAACCTGCCGGGTTAACGTCAATATTGAGGAAGAGCTTGATAAAACGTGATGTTTGTTGCTTGAGTTCCGGAACACCTTCAATATCAGGATAGATAGAGGCAACACCCTTTTTAAGGGCGTTTATCTCAGCTTCTGTCGCCAGAGTTGGGGGACTGAACCCCGGAACACCCATCTCCATCCGGATATACTCCAATCCTGATAATTTTTCAATGCGATTCACCAGGGCAACGATCTCCCTGATGGAAGCATTACCGATCTGGTGAATCCCCGACTCTTCAGCCAGGTGATGCAATGTCTCTCTTGAAACAGGTATTTTCTCCATACTGATCTGATCTTTTTAATAGGTGCGCCTGTCAATGACCCGTTTCGCCTTCCCTTCACTTCTTTCAAGGGTCTTGGGTTCCACCAGTGTGATTTTTATTGAGAGGCCCAGTGAGCTCTCAAGATTCTGTTGTATTTTTTGCCGGAGTGCCATCAACTGTCCTATTTTATCCTGGAAGAACTCTTCATCTACCTCAACCCTGAGCTCAACCTCATCAAGGTTGTTGATTCGGTCGATGATCAGCTGATAGTGTGGTTTTATCTCACTCATCTCAAGTAACACACTCTCAACCTGCGAAGGGAAGAGGTTGACACCCCTTATGATGAGCATATCATCACTGCGTCCCAGGCATTTATCCATTCTGACCAGGGTGCGTCCGCATATACACTTTTCGTAATGCAGTCTTGTGAGATCTCGGGTACGGTACCGTATCAGTGGTAAGCCTTCTTTTGTGATAGTGGTGAACACAAGTTCCCCTGTTTCACCTGGGGGCAAAACTTCCAGGGTTTGCGGATCAATGATCTCGGGATAAAAATGATCCTCATTTATATGCAGTCCTTGCTGGAAGAGACATTCACTGGCTACACCCGGGCCTATGATTTCACTTAAACCGTATATGTCAATGGCTTTTATCTGCAATTTATCCTCGATTTCCTTACGCATATTTTCCGTCCATGGCTCAGCACCGAAAACGCCAACCTTCAGGCGAAGGTCTTCACGTTTTAAACCGCTTTCTTCGATAGCTTCAGCAAGAAAGAGGGCATAGCTGGGAGTACAGGCCAGTACAGTGCTGCCAAAGTCATGCATGAGCTGTAACTGCCGTTTTGTGTTGCCACCAGAGACCGGAATAACGGAGGCGCCGATCTTCTCTCCGCCGTAATGCAGTCCCAGACCCCCTGTAAACAATCCGTAACCGTAAGCAATATGGATGAAGTCATCATTTGTGGCACCGGCACTGGTGAGCGTGCGGGCCATGACTTCCGACCAGGTGGCGATATCACGTCTTGAATATCCTACCACTGTCGGCTTTCCTGTTGTCCCTGAAGAGGCGTGCAGCCGCACGATCTCACTCATCGGGATGGCGAAAAGTCCAAAGGGGTAATTGTCGCGTAAATCGTTCTTTGTGGTGAAGGGTAATTTGACAAGATCATCAATTGTTTGTATGTTTTCAGGGCTGAGTCCTTTTTCCTGCATCTTCTGACGATAGTATGGCACGTGAAAGTATACCCTCTCAACGGTTTCCCTTAGTCGCTCCGACTGCACGCGGCGCAATTCATCACGATCCATGCATTCAATGTGCCTGTTCCAGATTTCCATGATAATTGAATTGGGAAAAATTACTGTTTGATATTATATTTTATAAAGCTCACTGGCCCTGAGCAACTCAATCTCCTGGTCCTGTAAAGCCTTGATGGCCAATTCAGGATTATTGGCACGGAGGATGATGACCGATTTTTCCCCGACTGAGAAGGCGTATGTGTATTCAATACTGATCTCAAGATCGGACAAAACCTTAAGGGCTTTGGCATAATACCTGGATTCGTTGGGGGTTATTATGGAAAGGACTTCCGTAAGATTGACTGTAAATGATTTTTCTTTAAGCAGCTTTTTTGCTTTAACAGGATCGGATACGATTAACCTCAGTATCCCGAATTCTGAGGTGTCAGCAACACTCAGGGCTGTTATTTTAATATTCTCCTGGCCCAGGGTCTCCAGTACTTCTGTGAGCCGCCCCGATTTATTCTCAAGAAATACAGATAATTGATGAATAATCATTGGCTTTGTATTAAGGTTTTGAAATTAAAGGTTACAATTCTTATCACCAATAGGCAAAAATACCCGAAATTATTTTTCAACGCGTATACGGGCATCTACGACAGTTAATGAAGAGGCATTGCCGATCAGTGGATTCAGATCCAGTTCTTTCATCTCTGTTGCAAAACGCAGTAATGTTGACAGCCTTACGATGATCTCAG